>CACYBR010000362.1 GCA_902772705.1 uncultured Planctomycetota bacterium | reverse complement strand
TCGTCCTGGTCATTCCCTGTTGCACAGTTCCTATCTGTTCCCGGTCGCGTGGTACGTTTCGAACCTTCTTGGAATCCAGCGCGACGACCAGGTCGTTGGTTTCCGAAAATTCGTCGTTCGTCCTCCCAAGGCAAGCGATACGGATCTGACCTACGCGAGAGGTTCTTACAATTCAATCGTCGGTTTGATCAAATCCTCGTGGGAAAAGAAGGATTCCGGAATGGAGCTTTCCGTCGTCGTTCCTCCTAACACGTCGGCGACAATTTACGTTCCGAAGACTTCCGCCTCCGGCAAGGTCGCCGCGCCGAAGGGCGCTTCGGCGGTCGCTGAAAACGACGAGTACGCCGTCTTCTCCGTCGGTTCAGGCTCCTACGTTTTCAAGGAAACGAAGTGACGAGGCCATGCGTTTCGCGTTGAGCGAACGCAGCGCGCATGGCGCAATCAGCCGCAACGCCTGGACTCTTCAGGCGCTGCGGTTTTTGATTTCGGCGACGTCGAGCGATTTTCAGCGTCGCGAATCCGGCTGAAATTGGAAGCCGACGCGTCATATCCAGAGTAAACGGCGCCGTTGGGGCGTCTTACGTAATTTCTACTGGCTTTACCGTGACATTTTGGTCGATATGATAGACAAAAACCATCTTGGATTTAAAATGTAAGGAGCGGATTTGAAGCGCTGAACTTGTAGATTTCGTCCGAATCATTCCGGTTTCACTCGGACGGAATCCTTGCCGATTTAACTGAAGAATGGACATATGGCAGACGAAAAAATAACTCATCAAAATCCGAACGACATTCCTCAGGCCGTTCTGGAGAGAGATCCAATCTGGAAAACCCGACCTGCGGTCTACAGTCGTGCGATTCTTTATAGCTTGTTGGTGTATACGATTTCGTATTATCTGGCGTTTGCTATTAAGACGGACCGTTTTCAGCTCGAGAGCGTAGGTCCTTTAGACGAGCCGAACGCGCGCCTGTTTTTACACTCTTTACCCTGGGTCCTGGGCATTAAGCTGCTTGTCGTGTGGCTTCGTCGATCATATCGAACGATTGGCGGATACGCGACGTTGCGCGATCTTCGATTTATTATCGTGGATTCGGTCGTTTCCTTCGCGCTCGTTCTGATCTTTTTTAAGTTTGCCAACGCGGCGCACATAATCGATTTTCACGTCCTGTTTTCCGTCCTGTTCCTGGATCTTGTTTTGTCAATTATGTTTCAGGGGGGGGTCAGGCTTTGTTCTCGGTTTTATCGGGAATCCGTGCTGCCGCGCCTCGATCCTGAGTCGGACGAAGAACCGGCGTTTCTCGTTGGCGCCAACGATTCTGGCGCGCACATTGCAAACATCATCAATACGCGTCACAACGTTGGTTACAAGGTCGTTGGTTTCCTGACGATCCACGATTACAAGGTGCGGATGAGGCTTGGAACGATTCCAATCGTCGCGAATATCAATCGTCTTGTCGAAGCGTGTAAACGGGAAAACGTTAAAACGGTCCTCTTCGTCGCTGGATCGCTTCCCGGTAAGACGTTCCGTGAGATCTATCAAAAGTGCGATAAGAACGGCATTAAGCTTCAGGTTGTTCCGCGCGTCGAATTCCTGCCCGATTCAAAGGTTCCGATTCGCGATATTGATATCAACGATTTGCTCAAGCGCAATCCGATCGAACTTGACACGAAAGAGATTCAGAATCTTCTCACTGGAAAGCGCGTTATGGTAACGGGCGCGGGCGGGAGCATTGGCTCGGAGATATGCCGGCAGATTATGCGTTTTGAGCCCGAAGAACTCTTCATTCTTGGTCGTGGCGAGAATCGTATTTTCTTCCTCGATCGAGAGCTTCGCGCGATGGGGAAATCGACGAAGATTACCCCGCTGATCGCCGACGTCGCCAACGCCGAACGTATCGACATGCTTTTTGCCGCGACGCGTCCTGAAATTGTTTTTCACGCCGCCGCGCACAAGCACGTTCCGCTTATGGAGGCGAACATTCCGGAAGCGATTCGCAACAACATCTACGGTACGAAGGTCGTCGCCGACGCGTCCGATAAGTATGGCGCCCTAAAATTTGTTATGGTTTCCACGGACAAAGCGGTCAATCCCTCGAGTATCATGGGGTGTTCCAAGCAGATGGCGGAACGTTACGTGAATTCCCTCGCGGAACATTCGAACACGCGCTTTATCGTGACGCGTTTCGGAAACGTGCTCGGATCAAACGGAAGCGTCGTGCCTATCTTTACGAAGCAGATCCAGAACGGCGGCCCGATTACGATTACCGATCGCCGTATGACGCGTTTCTTCATGACGATTCCTGAAGCGTCGCAACTCGTGCTGGAGGCGGCTGCGATGGGCAAGGGCGGCGAGATTTTTGTCCTTGATATGGGCGACCCCGTTCGCATCGAAGAACTGGCGAAGGACATGATTCGTCTCGCGGGTCTACCCGAAAATGCGATCGAGATTAAAGAAATTGGGCTTCGACCGGGCGAAAAGCTTTACGAAGAACTCTATTTCAAGTCGGAGAAGAGGATCGAAACGAATCAGAAGAAGCTCTTCGCGGCGGAGCATCGGCGTTTTGACCATGCCGAGGTTCAGGCGCAACTCGACGAGCTCCTTTCCATGACGACGGGACCTCAGGAGAAGATTCGCGAGCGTCTCAAGGATTTCATTCCGGAATATAACCCGACAATCCTTCCCGAGAAGAAATGATTGTTCGACTTGGCAGTTCATAAAAAAAGAGCGGTCCCCTTTGCGGCGACCGCTCTTTTTTTGACGTCGTGCGTCTGGTTTCGTCGGAGCGACGGACGACCGCGTCAGCGCTTGAAGAGCGCGTCGACTGCAGAGCGAGTCGCGACGGTCGAGCCTTTGGTCAATGGGATACGACAAAGAACAATCGAACCTCGCGGGATCGAGTCAGACGCGACGTTAAGCGTAATCAGACGCCCGTCGGCCGAGCCGATTTTGAACCATTTTGGCTCGCTTTCCGAGGCGTCCTCGTAAACAACGTAGAGATCGCCGACAGGGATTTCGGCGTCCTTGGGTCTGCGCAACAGCCACTCGTTGTTGAAATTTTTGTCGAGCCAGCCGACGCGGCGATAGAGCGTGGCAAAGCGAGCGGCCTTGGCGTCGAGTTCCTCCGTTGATTTATCGACGTTCAAATGATCCTTTGGCAGGAAATCGACGCGGGAGATTGCGAGGTTGCGAAGGTCGACGAGACTGGACTTTTCCGTCTGAAATCGGTCGATTGTCGTCTGTTCGTCCAGTTGGGGCGCATTAAGGACGCGCAGAATCGGCTCAAGGCGCGACGCGTAGTAGTAGTCGCTTTGCCGGAGATAGCCGGCGGTTTCCTGAAAGAATTTATACTGCAGGATCGGATCGAGCGCTTTGGTTTCCTGAAGCGTCTTGAGGAAATCAGACCACTGAGCGTACCACTGAGCGACGTCTTCGTTTCTCAGAGAATCGGGAATCTTCCACGCCTTTTGGACGAGTTCCTCCAGGAACTGCTTTTGGGGAGAGACCTTTTGTTCGAGTTCCGGCGCGTCGGCGGGAATCCTGACTTTGGCGACGGCGCCCTGCGCGTTCGCGACGTAGACGTTTTCGCCGACACGCGGTTCTGCCGGAAGATAGTAAACCTTATCCCGAGACGGCATATACGTCCAGTACTTCTGATGGAGCTCCGATTCGATCATGAGGACGATCTTGCGCTGCGTGGGAAATTCATGTTCCGCGTCGAAGCGCCACTGTTTCTCCTTCTTTTCGACGAGCTTGATTTCTTCGGGAACGCCCGGCATGGCGCGCAGTTCTTCGAGGAACGTCAGAGCGAGCTTTGCGTCTTCCGGAGACGCGTGGAATCGTTCCAAACGTTCGCCGTGTTCCTGCATAAAAGCGTTCCACTTATCGACGGCGTCGAGCGTGTCGAGGGCGCTTGCGACGAGCGTGAAATCCGCGTCGTAAACGCGGACAATCTCGGACTTGTCGGCGTTCGATTCCTCGGAGGAAGAGGCGCGCCATGGCGCGAAGAACTCGCGCGTTTCCTTTTCGTCGAGCGACGCGGAGTCGAGCGCTTCAAGACGCCGGTAAAAATCGGCGTTAAGCTCGAGCGTCTGCTGGAAATCTTCCATTTGCGAGAGAAGCTCGGAGGCGGCGTCCGCGAGTTCGTCGGGCGCGTTTTCAAGAAAAAGACGCGCCTGAGCAATTGGCTCGTCGAGAGCTTCAAGGTCGGCGTCGACGTCGCGCGCGTCGGCGTCCTTGATTTGACCAAAGAGGAATTCGATTTGAGCGAGTTCTGAGCGAGCCGCTTCAACGTCAATTTCGGGCGCCTGAGGGGCGTCCAACTGCGCTCCGGCGACTTCGTCGACGTGTTCGTCGGTTAGATCGTCAAGGTCCAGCGCGAAGGAGTCGGCGATTTGTCCGACCTCGTTCGCGTCGTCGACGGCAAGCGATTGTTCTGGCTCGGCGATCGTTTCCTGCGAAGAGTCGGCGTCTTCGACAGGGAGGACGTCGACTCCG
>CACYBR010000361.1 GCA_902772705.1 uncultured Planctomycetota bacterium | reverse complement strand
TTTGCCGGACTGGCGGAATTGGCAGACGCGATGGATTCAAAATCCATTGCCCGCGAGGGCGTCCCGGTTCGAGTCCGGGGTTCGGTATGAAGGCCCGACGGTTGTTCGTCGGGCTTTTTCTTTTCTTGCGCGGCGCTGGGAAGGAAAGGCGAATTTAATGGCGTTTTTCTGCCGTTTAGGGGCGTCTTTTTGTCGGAAACGCCGTTATAATGTCGCAGTAGTTCGGTTCAGGACGCCGGGCCTTCCGAAACTCGAGCGGGTTCGAGTTTGTCCGCGCCTTGTCGGGTCGGACTTTTTTGTCGGCGATCGCCGGCGACGACCGGCTTTTTTAGAATCTGGAGAACGAAATGAAAACGCGCGCCGAAGAATTTGCGGGATTGACCGTCGCGATGGTCACGCCTTTTAAGAATGGAAAGATCGATTACGACGCCTTGCAGGAGCAGGTCGAGTTCCTCATATCGGGCGGCGCGTCGGTCCTCTCTCCGACAGGCACGACGGGCGAATCCCCGACGCTGACCCACGAGGAGCAGCATGAAGTGATCAGCAACGTCGTGAAGTTCGTCAACGGGCGCGTTAAGGTTCTCGCGGGGACCGGCTCGAACAGTACGGAGGAGGCTCTTTCGCTGACGCGCTACGCGGAATCGGCGGGCGCGGACGGCGCGCTGATCATCGTCCCATATTACAATAAGCCGACGCAGGAGGGACTGTATCAGCATTTCAAGAGAGTCGCCGAATCGGTTGGCATTCAGATCTGCGTCTATAACGTTCCCGGTCGAACGGCGCGCGCGATCGATTCCGAAACGATCGTTCGCCTTTCCGAGATTAAGAACATCACGATGGTCAAGGAAGCGTCCGGTTCGATGGACTCAGCCTCGAAGATCATCGCGGCTACAGACCTGACGGTTCTTTCCGGGGACGATAGTCTGACGTTGCCCTTTATGTCGCTTGGCGCCAAGGGCGTCGTTTCCGTCGTCGGCAACTTTGTTCCCAAAGACGTCGCCGCGCTCTGCGCCGCCATGAATCGCGGCGATTTGACGGAAGCGCAGAGGTTGCATTATCGTCTGTTGCCGCTCTGCCGCGATATGCTTTCCCTTTCGACGAACCCGATCCCGGTCAAGAAAGCGATGCAGCTGCTCGGACGCGACTCCGGCGAAATGCGGCTCCCGATGACCGGCCTTGAGCCCGCGCTCACGGAGCGTCTGCGCCGTTCTCTCGTCGATTACGGGCTCCTCTCCGATTGACCTGAACGCAAAATTGTCAAAAAAGCGTCGGTTTGTCCCCTTTCTTTTAACGGATTGAGAGAAGGATTCCATGATAGTCAAGATTACCGGCAAGCTGGTCGCGCTCTTTAACGAGCGCGCCGTGATCGAATGTCCGCCCTTTGAATACGAGACGCTCATACCCGAATTTACACGTCGTCAGCTCCAGAGCGAACTCCAGAAGACGATCTCGCTCTACACGATCGAGTATATCGACGGGAACCCCAATCAGGGGCGCATGACCCCGCGACTGCTGGGCTTTCTTTCGGAGGTCGAGCGCGAGTTCTTCGAGATCTTCTGCAGCGTCGACGGCGTAGGTACGAAGAAGGCGCTTCGCGCGATGGTGCGTCCTGTTCGAGAGATAGCTTCGGCGATCGAAGAGCAGGACGTCAAGGTTCTTTCGCAACTTCCTGGAATAGGACCGGCGACGGCGGAGCGCGTTGTCGCGAAGTTGCGCCGCAAGATGTCGAAATTCGCGCTGATGGTCGCGCGTCCGGACGACGCGGCGCTCGTCGCGAGCGGCGGCGCGCAGACCTCCGACGTCGTGGCGGAAACGTTTGAGGCTCTTCTGGCGCTGGGGCACGGGGAAGCGGAAGCGCGCCGTATGATCGACGCGGTACTGGAAAACACGAAGAAGAAATTTAAGGATTCGTCTGAACTGATTCAGGCGATTTATATGAATAATCGCTGACTCCGTATCGGACGCGTCGCGCTTTGACGCGAACTGAGGAATGAGTAAAGGAATGGTGAGAAAACCGATAATTTTGAGCGGCGACTCCGACGACGATCAGGAGGATCGACCGTACGCGTCAGATTACGTCGACTCCTTCTCCAGCGTCGCGTCGGACGACGACGCGCTGCTGCGTCCGACGCACATGCAGGACATGGTGGGGCAGCGAGACGTTTTTGAACGCGTTCAGATTGCCGTTCAGGCGGCGCAGAAGCGTGGCGAGACGCTCGGACACATTCTCTTTGACGGTCCTCCGGGACTTGGCAAAACGACCTTCGCGACGTGTATTCCGCGCGAGCTTGGGGTCGATTTTCAGATCGCCAACGGCGCGACGATGCGCGCGCCCAAGGATATCGTCCCCTATCTGACGAACGCTCAGGAGGGCTCCGTTCTCTTCATTGACGAGATCCACCGTATGCAGAAGACGGTCGAGGAGTTTCTCTATCCCGCGATGGAGGACTTCCGCATCGACGTGTCGATGGGCGAAGGCGTGAACGCGAGAACGCTCAATATCCCGCTCAAGCCTTTCACGCTCATAGGGGCGACGACGCGCACAGGGTTGATTTCCGCGCCGCTTCGCGACCGTTTTCAGATGCGCGAGCATCTCGATTTCTATACGGACGACGAGCTTGCCGAGATCGTTCGCCGTAACGCGAAGAAGCTCCATACGCGTCTCGAAGACGACGCGGCGTATGAAATTGCAACGCGTAGCCGCGGCACGCCGAGACTGGCGAACAATCGCCTTCGCTGGGTTCGCGATTACGCCGACGCGAAGGCCGACGGCGTCGTAACGACCGCAGTCGCGCGCGACGCGCTCAAGATGCAGGGAATCGACGAGATGGGACTCGATCCTCAGGATCGCAAGTTCCTCGAAACGATCTGGCGCGTGTTCCAGGGCGGTCCGGTCGGCGTCGAGGCGGTCGCCCACACGATGAACGTCGCGCCCGACTCGCTCGTCGACGAGGTCGAACCGTATTTATTGCGTCGGGAACTGCTTGTGCGCACGCCCCGGGGACGCCGTCTCACCGCGCTTGGCCTGCGTCATCTTGGAGTCGAAGTCGATCCTCTCGAATTCGGCAAACCGAAAACCGACGACAAACCGAACCTTTTTAACTTTTAGGGCGTGATACTTCGCCTGTCATAAACAAGGCGCCGAAGGCTCGGCGCAAGGAGTCTTACAGAACAATGGCCTCCAACGAAGAAGAACTCAAACCATATCTTATCACCGATCCTCAGGAGATGAGCGCGCGTATTGACGAGCTGCGTCGTCAGGGTAAAAAGATCGGGCTCGTCCCAACGATGGGCGCGCTTCATCTTGGGCACCTGAGTCTGGCGATCGCCGCCAAAAACGAGTGCGACGTTACGGTCGTTTCCGACTTCGTCAATCCGACGCAGTTCGCGCCCGGCGAGGATTACGACAAGTACCCTCGCACGCTCAACGCCGATATCAGCCTTCTTTCGAAGATCGGAACCGACTTCGTTTTCGCGCCGTCTCCCGACGCCATGTATCCTCGCGGCTTCGACGCGACCGTCCATGTCGGCGGCGTCTCCAAACTGCTTGAAGGACGCTTTCGTCCAACGCATTTCGACGGCGTTTGTCTTGTCGTGCTCAAGCTCTTCAATATTACGCGCGCCGATATCGCGTACTTCGGTCAAAAGGATTATCAGCAGGTTCAGGTTGTCAAGAAGATGGTCGAAGACCTTAACGTTCCGATTCAGATCGACATGCGTCCGATCATTCGCGAACGCGACGGTCTGGCGATGAGCTCTCGCAACCAGTATCTTTCGGACGAGGAACGCAAGGAATCGCTCGTTCTTAACAGGGCGCTGGAGAAGGCGGAGGAACTCGTCCGGGGCGGCGAGCGCGAATCTTCGGTGATTTGCGACGCCATGCGGCAGATTATCGAGACCGCCAAAGACGCGACGATTGATTACATTCACATCGGCGATCCGAAGTCTCTCGTGGAGATGGAACGCGTTTCCGGCGACGTCGTCGTTCTCCTCGCCGTGCGCATCGGGACGACGCGTCTTATCGATAATCGTCTGATCGAACGCAAGTGATTCTCCAGCCGAATCGTTCCTGAAAAAAGAAAACGCCGAAGCCGCATGAACGCAGCTCCGGCGTTTTTGATTGTTCCTATCGACCGCGCTGGTTCAGACACGGTCCAGAGGCGGATCAATAACGCTGCATGAGTTCGATTCCAAGTCCGTCGACCTCGATGAAGGCGCACTTGAGACCGGGCCCCGCGTCGAAGGGAGGAACGAGGACCTTGCCGGCCTTCATTGCTTCTTCAAGATCGTCGCATTCGTAGGCGACATGCGCCTGCTTCTGAAGAATTTCCGGGAACGGGCTGCCTTCTTCGAAATTCAGCCATTCGACGGCGTACGGATTGTCGTTGAAATCGTTGATGTGAACCTTGCAACCTTCGAGGTAGATTGGCAGGTCGGCGCGATCCTTGGTCGGGATCCCGATGTGGCTGTATCTGAGTCCTGGTTTTAACATGATCAAAATCCTGTGGGGGTTTCTTACGCGCGTAAGGGTAGGAACGCGTCCGTGCGCGAACGAGCGCGCGCCGGACAAGACTCCAGTTTACGAACGACGGCTGATCACGGATGAGCCTTCGGATTGGAGAAGCGCAGTCCGTCCATGCTGTGATAGCAGGCGTATTCGGTGACGATCGCGCCTTCGGAACCTGCCATCATGAAATGGGGCGCGCAGAGACGACCGAGACGATCCTGGTCGCCAACGCGCAGATACTTGTAGTTGAAGCAGTGAATCGCGTCGGCGTCGAGCTGGCTTTTCGGAAGCATCGCGAGGACCTGAGGCGTCTTTTCGCCGCCTTCGGAGAAGTTGTAGATGCTGCCGTGACGGACCTGCCAGGCCTCGTGTTTCGCGGGCATGTCCTCCGCCGCTTCGTGACGGTGTTCCGGAATCATCTGACCGGGGAGAAGGTAGATGTCGTGACCAAAATACCGGAATTCCTTGTCGTTGAAGAAGAAAATTCCGCCCATGCCGACGTTGGCGAAATCGCCCAGACCGAAGTCGGCGACCCAGAAGTCCTTGTTGGTGCGAAGGGAATCGGCGATGGAATAGTTCATTTCGGCAAACATTTCAAAGTAAGCCTGAAACGCCTTATCTTCCTGGAAGACGCCGTCCTTATAGAAAAAGTCATTATCGTATTTTTTCATTGCGTTACCCTTAACAATATCGGTGGATTCGGCCGGCAGTGAAGCGGTCCTGGCGCTGGCAGATCCGCTGCCGGCGAGATTCATGAAGCCAACGCCGGCGACGCCGCCAACGAACGCTTTTAAAACGTCTCTTCTTTGCATCGAAATGCTCCTATCGGACAAACCGACCACAAAACATGTGCATTAACGCCGACGCCTCGCGAAGCAACCTCACGTCGTCGGATCTCTTTCGGAATCTGCGACCCTCTGCCCGAAAGTGCGGCGGCGAAGGCGCATGACGCCAAGAGCAGATTGACGGCGAATATCGCTTCGCGTATACTGTTGAACGCGGAGCGGCTACCCGGAGAACGTCGAAATATCTCCATTGGCGCCAGTATATTGGCGTCCCTTTGGGTTTGCAAGCGTTTTTTGATTTTTTACCTGTTTTTTTGCATTTTGATCGTTTCGCAAACGTCCGACCCTTCATGAGGAAAGACGTCTACTGTCAACGGAACGTTCAGACGTTACACGATTCAATGACTAAAGCGAAAAAGAAGAGCGTCGAAGCCAGCGCGACGACGGAAGAGGTCGCCGCCATTGTTTTTGAGACGCGAGCAGAGGGCGTCGTTTTGCCGGTGAAAGCGCAGCCAGGGGCCGGCAAAAACGAACTTCGCGGCGTTCAGGACGGCGCGCTTAAGGTTTGCGTGACGCAGGTTCCCGAAAAAGGGAAGGCGAATAAGGCGATCGTTGAGTATCTTGCGAAAGCGCTCAAAATTCGTAAGTCGCAGATTTCGCTCCTTTCTGGCGAACTCTCAAGCCAGAAGAAGTTTCTCGTCGCAGATATTGACGAAACGGAGCTTCATGAAAAGATTGCCGCCGCGATCTCTTAATAGACTCTTTTTTGCGAGTTATTTTATCGTTTTATTCGGTAAAATCGATTCAAGATAGGAAAAATGAGAAAGTTGCTCAAAAACAAACTCTTTTCTTTACCTTTCAATTTGATATAATCACAGAGCGTTTCGGTTTTCAGACCGGCGTGGAGAGAGACGAACGTCCGTTTTTCTTCGGATCGAACGCGTTTGCGGCGCTTTTTACCGTCCGACGCGATCGGAACATGACGTTGACTAAATGATTCAGCGCGCTTTGGCGTCCTCGACGTTAATAGCGGTATTACCATAGTTACGCTACGTATCCTGAGATTCGCGGCGTTTATCAGGAGTTTTAGATCAGATGAAGAAATTGACCTTTACGGCAGGCGCGATTCTTGTCGCCGGCGTTGCGGCTATTCTTAGCGGATGCAACGATAGCGTTATCAATCAGGCGGGAGCGGTCCTCTATTACAAAGTGGACACGATTGATCCCTCCGCCGCCGATACTTCCGACCAGACGCTCAACGACGGAACGACGGAAACGGTCGATCCGCAGGTCAAGGAACTCGCGTCGCAGTACGACGCGATGAAAGCCGCGAAAGCTCAGGCCGCCGCCGAGGCTCGCGCCGCCGCCGCCAAGGCCGCCGCTCCGAAACTCGATCCTCCTCTCGCCTCCGCTGAGGATATTGCCGCGGCTGAAAAACGCGTCGACGAGCTCCGAGGCTCTGTCAAAAAGGCTAAGAACGGCGCAATCATTGGAATCGTCGCTGAATCGCAGGATCTTAATCTCGACGACATGAAGCTTTTCGGGCGTCTCGGCGATCTTGAATCCTTCGCGTGCCTGGGCGAAAACGTTACCGACGAACTCTTTGCCGAATTCAAGGATCTTAAGAAGCTCAAGGATATCCGCGTCCAGAACTCCAATATTACCGTTGAAACGCTCAAGCTTTTCGCGACCTTCCCGGAGCTTGAATCGCTGGACATTCGTCGTTGCCTGAAGCTTGAAAACGCCGACCTTGCCGTCATACCGGAATTTCCGAAACTCAAGAAGCTCGGCGCATACTACAACTCCTTCACGAACAGCGGCGTCAATAAGATCTCGAAGTCGACGACGTTAACGAGCGTCGACGTTCGCGGATGCGCCGATATTTCCGACTCTGCCGCGAAATATCTCGCGCGCATGCAGACTCTCGAAGAGGTCTTCTTCCGCTTCGGCATTTCAAACGAAGGCGTCGCGAATCTCGCCGCCGCCCCGAATCTCAAGTTCGTGGAATT
>CACYBR010000360.1 GCA_902772705.1 uncultured Planctomycetota bacterium | reverse complement strand
TCGACGCTTTCTCCGGGCGCGACCGAGATCGAGGCGTTCGCGTCGCGTTGGAATCCGCAGACGCGCAGTCACGCGTCCGGAACGTCGCAGACGCTCTCGTTCACGTATACGCCGCCGACGTTTACGGTTCCGACAATCACGACGCTCGCGCTTTACGACGACACGGGAATTGCGAACGACGGCGTTACGGCGAACGCGACGATCTTCGGTCATGTCTCAGGGGACGCGGAATCGGCGTATCTCCCGATACTTTACGACGTGGACGGCGACGGAGTCGCGGACGGCTGGACGCGCGCGGACGAGTCGGGCGACTTTTATTTCACGCCGTCGCTCACGCCGGGCTCGGCGACGGTTCGAGCGTGCGCGGCGCGCTGGAACGTCTCGACTTCGAGCGTCGTTCCCGGCGCCTGGACCACGGTCTCTTTCACAGTCGCGTCGCCGACAAGCGCGGCGCCGGTCGTGCGCAGTCTTTCGGTAGGCAACGCGGAGCTCAACGGACAGTTTGTCCTCGTCTCCTACGCGCCGCGCTTCGAGGGCCGCGTTAGTTCGGAGCATGGCTTTGACGATCTTGTCGTACGCTATGAGCTTACGACGACGGGCGATTTCAGCGACCCGACGACGGTCGTCTCGCACGAAGCGCAGGTCAGTCCCCTCGGCGCGTTCTGCTGGACCCCGGAGCTTGCCGCGCCGACGACGGACACGACGATTACGACGCGCGTCAAGGCGGGGCGGGTCGAGGAGGTCGTCGATCCGCTTTCGGGCGAAACGACGACGGTCACAATCTGGGGCGACTGGACGACGACGAGTTGCGTCTGGCTCGCGGCGACCGCGTCGACGATTCTCTCCGCGACGGATTCCGCCGCCGGGGACGACGGCGAGCTTCGTCAGATTTCGGGCGTCGTTTCGCAGGGTAGCGGAGTCGCGGCGGTTCGAGTCGAATACGACGTCGACGGAGACGGGACGGCCGACGGGGTCGCGACGCTGAATTCGAACGACGAGTTCGCATTTTACGCGGCGCCCCGGTCGTCGACGATCTATCTTCGCGCGCACGAGACGCTTGTCGACGGAACGACGCGGGTCTCGACGCAGGGCTGGCTCGCGGTTCAGACGGTCGCGTCGTCGACTTCGACGGCGTCGGCGTCGCTTTATTTTACGTCGGACGCGACGAGCGCGCCTTATCTTTATCTCGAGAACGGCGACGGTTCCGCGACGGCGCTGGCGATCGATTACGATCTCGACGGTACGGCGGACGCGCACGTCGCGTATCCTCAGACCGGGCTCGTCTCGGAAAGCGCGATTCTCACGGCGCTGTCGAACGCGGCGGTCGAGGTCGCCGACGGTTTTTCGGTCGCGGACGTATGGCTCGTGTCCCAGACGACGGTCCCGGGCGACGGCGAGCCGGAGCTTGTCGAGGAAGTCGTTTCTCCGACCTCGCTCTTTCCTCTTCTGACGACGAACGATTCCGCCGCGACGGCGCGTCGCGACGCGTTTGTTGCGAACATGACGACGCTCCTGGACTATGATCCGACGAGCGCGCCGGGCTCGTCTGCGGTTCCGACCGTTCTGGACTACGCTTTTTACGTGACGCCTGAGCCGGAATCTCCGGCTACGGTCGGTTCGGACTATGGGGGCTCGCTTGACTTTGTTTCGGCGTTGCCGGGCGTCGCGCGCCTTGACCTTGATCTCCTCTCCCACACGCCTTTTGCGCAGTATTCGGCGCCGATCCTTTCCGGCGAGCTTCCAGAACTATCCGAGGACGCGCAGCTGAACGGCGCGCTCAAGCAGCTCGACGCGAGTTACGACTCGTCGTTGCGGACGGCGGAAAACGCGTATCGTGCGGAACTCGTCGCGGCGTGGAACGAATATTCCGACGCGTGTCGCCGCGCGGATGCGGAGTATTCCCAACGAGTCGCGCGCGCGGAGGCGGAAGCGACGGCGCTTCAGGCGCTCGAGTGGAGCGCCACGCCGGACGGCAGAGCTCTTTCTCTCGCGCAGACGTCGGAGGAAACGTCGCTCGCGGCGGAACAGACGACGCGCGAAGCGGCGATCGAGGCGACGTTCGAAGCATGGTATGCCGCCAACAACGTCTCAAAGGAGGGTTTTACGACAACGCTCAATAATAATTTGGAACTCAAGAGGAGTTATCTCAGCGCGGAGACGACGTGCGCGGCGAGTCTGATTGCGCTCAGGACGGAGATTGAGACGCGCGCGCAGGGGATAGCGCGCGATTATGCGCAGAAACGCGCGGACGCACGGCGCGCGTTCGAAGAATCGCGGGACGCGCGCCTTGCTGAGCTTGCGCTTGAGAGCGCGGCGGCGACGCGAGCGAGAACGCTTGCGCTCGCGTCTGCGCAAAGCGCGTTCGCGACGCGTTGCGCGAACGCCGACGTCGCTTATTATGCGAGCGTCGCGAGCGCGTTCCAGACCGTCGAGGCGCAGAAGTGGTCGGCGGTCGCCGCCGTTGTTTCAACATGGTCGGCGGCGACGAACACGACATGGAGCGATTGCGTCGCGACGCAGTTCGAGCTCGAACGCACGTCGGCGCTCGCCGAGACGACGGCGTACGCCGCGCGACTTGACGCGGAGTCGAGCGCGCGACGTACGGCGACGCTCGCGTACGCGTCGGCGGAAACGGTTTATCTTACCGAGCTTGCGAATCGCGAGTACGCGCTGGCGGAGGCTGAGCAGTCTGACTATCTCGAGCTTTGTCGTACGGAATCGGAGGCATGGCGGGTCTATGCGCGCCGCTGCGCCGAGCTGACCCATGAGAAATTGACCGGCGAGATTTCCGCGATCCAGTCGAGTCGCGCGTCGGAACTTGTGGATTATTACAACTACGCGCTTGAGTATATTGTTTCCGAAACCGCAGACTGGCGAGAGTTTGAAGAAACGCGTCTTTCGACGGAATCGGCGTTGTATCAAACGCTCGCGTCGCGCGCGTCGGAGCTTGAGGAGGGCGTTCTGGCTTGTCTCAGAGAGACGTACGCCGTATGTTGCGAGGCGCTCGAAGCGTATCAGGTCAACGTTCTGGGCGTCATGGCGGCGAGCGAACGCGCCCTTGCGAACGCGGAATATGTCTGGCAGACGACGGTCGACGACGCGGAAGCCGCGTATGAACAGGTCGTTTACGGACTCACGGCGGGCGAAGAGGAAGAAGAAGAGGAAGAGGTTTCGGAGCCGGTTCCCGACGTTCTGAGCGTCGTCGACGCGGCGTTCGACGAATACTACACGACGCTTTTGACCGCGTGCGCCGCGATGACGGATCCGACGCTTGGCGCGTTCTATACGGCGGTTGTTTCGGCGTTTCAGACGGAGTGGAACACGCAGGCGACGGCGGCGGAGACGCTGCAGGGCGAGGTCTCGACGAGGCTCGACGCGTTTGAGAGCGCCGTCAAATCGCTTGATCAGAGTTATTACACATCCGCGACGAGCGCGTACGACGCGTATAACGACGAAGTCGCGCTT
>CACYBR010000359.1 GCA_902772705.1 uncultured Planctomycetota bacterium | reverse complement strand
CCCCGCGCTGAAAAGCGAAAAACAACGAGCGCCTTTATCGTTTCTCAGGTGAAACGCCGGAAAGAACGTCCTCTGATGAAGCGAGAACGTCTGGTATAATTGTGGAATGTCAAATCCCTTCGGTCAAGTTTCTTGCGCAAGGCTACAGTCGTCCGACAGACCGACAATCGGCGCCGCCTTTTTAAAACGACTGTTTTCTAAATATCAGTAAACAAACGCGATTGTCAGATATTTCTCCACAGGCAGGAGGAGGCGTTCGTCCGGAAAAACAAAAAGCTCCCGCTTTCACAAGAGGTTTGACAACAATCGTGCAAGGGATGAATTTTGTAAAAAAAAACGCGTCGACGCTTATGGAAAGCGTCAACGCGTTCGTCTCTTTTCGGTCCCTTCTCAGTCATTTTCCGTCGACGAGAACAGCGTTGGTTATTTCGTAAACGCCTCCCTGCCAGCCGTATAACTTGAAGCGAGGGGAATCGTTGAGCGCCTCGATGAATTCTGGATCGTCTATTTCAACAGAAAGCGTTTCCTTCCCGTCGACGAAACCGGTCAGACGGTTGTCGTCGCGAACGAGCTTCAATCGATAAACGACGTCAGGCGCCCACGTCTGCGCCTGATTTTCTGCCAGAACGACGCGTTCATTGTCGGTTCGATATGCGACGAACTTCGAGCCCTCCGGATTGACTTCGAAAAAGATCGTTCTCGTCGAACCAAGAGATTCAGACGCCCCTATCGCTGCGAACATATACGACTTTTCCCCCTTGCTCCTGAAATCAAATTCAAGGGAACAGTTGTTTCCAACTGCGTATTCGATCGTCGGATACGTCTCGAAAAAGGAATCGGAACGAACGGCGCCGTACCGGAAAACGTCCGACTTCGGCCAAAACGTTTCAGGATCAAGCGTCGCATGACGCGCCGTCAATCGGTTGAGATTATCCGTTTTGGAGTATTCGCACGAGGTCGCCCAAAGTTCGTTCCCTACGACTGAGAGCGCCCACGAGTCGGCGGTGCATCCTCCGTCGATCAAGGGGTTCGAGCCGTCGTTGAATCCCACTGACCCCGGAACAATTCGCCATTTCTCGGGATTCGTCGGGTCGTTGAGGTCAATCTCGTAGACGCGCTGGACTCCGTTGGGATCGTTCAATCCTGGAATCTGCCACGTCGTATAAAACGCCTTATCGCCGATTTGGAACCCTCCGCCGCCCTCCTCGTCGTTCTTGGCCAGAATCGGCGCGGAGCCTAAACGCTCAAGGGGGACTTCTTCATCGAGCGTCGGCAGAATCAGCGCGCGAAGATCCATGTCCTGCACGCCATGATTCCAAACGACGACGTAATCTTTCGTCTCGGGTCGGGTGTAAATGCGGAGACAATTCGCGCGACCTCCGTTTTTGCCGTCGTCCGGCTCGCGAGGATAGTCCCGCCAAAGAACCTTGGGCTCGCCCCATGGACCGGCAAAACTATCCGTCTTTGAACGAACAAAATACGCGCTTTCATAAAACCAGTCTTCAAAGCCGTTTGTTCCGTCGCATTCGGTAAAGACAAGAGTCGGCGTTCCGTCCAGATCGCGAAAAACGAAGGGGTCGCCAGAGTACGTTTTACCTTCCATAACGTCGAGGACGAGTCCAAGCGACTCCCATTTATCGGCGTCTGGCGCCTTTTTATACCCGTAGACGCGTGAAAACGAGCCGCCTCGCCCCCCTCCATACTGTTCGTCGACCGAGTAGAACGCGGTAAACTGGAAAAGCGTTCCATCAGGATCGGCGATAATCGAAGAGTTGTTTTGCGGCGCGCAAAGAGGATCGAATTTCTTTTGCGTCCCAACGGCGACGACTTCCGGTTCCGACCATGGGATACGGCAGACGGGACCGTTTGTTCGCGCGTCGCGGAACGGGTTGCGAAACGACGCCAGACGGTAACGTCCCTCGAATTGCAGCCCCCCGACGACTCCGCTCCGAAGTTCTTCCGACGAAACGATTTGCAACTCGACAGAATCGCCCTTTTTCAATTTGATCGGCGTCTTGAGCGCCTGTCGGAATTCCCTCGCAACGTCGAGCGGAGGAAGGCCCGTCGACGTGTGCGTAAAGGGTCGCGTCGCAAGGAACAGAGGAAATGGGAAGGCTGGAATCTCAACGCGTTCTTTCGCAAGTTCTCCGTTCACACGAAGCGCGACGACTGTCGGTCTTTCTCGCGGGGGAACGCAGTTCGCCAGACGAACATAAAAACCGCTGAGCGTTCGATCCGCGTCCGCCGTCCAGCCGAGCAACACGGAGTCGGCAACAACGTCGGCGGCGGCAAGCGTTCCTTCGACGGGAACGAAATCAACCGGTTCGGCGGCGGCTAAAGCCGCTGTCGAGCTCAACGACGCAATGGTAAGAATCGCTGAAAAAATCAGAAAATGACGCATTTTACCTCCCAACGTCTGGTATAACGCTTAAAAAACTCGTCGAGGCGCAGCGACCTCGACAAGAGCTTTAGTAAACTTGCTTCCAACGCGCCGCGTAAACTTACGCCTGAAAAAAGATTCCTTTCAACGAGCGCGATTATCAGATTTCTATCGTCGCTTCGTGAATGGACGGACCAACCTCGACCGTTACAGGCGACGTCGAAGGCAAATCGTATTCGACCGGCAAAACTCTGGCGGCGTCGTAAGCGGCAGCAACCTCGTCTTTCGATTTTCGTCCCATTTCAGCCAGTTCCGCAGGCGTTTTGCCTCGAAGTTCCGAGTCGTTTAACGGTTTCGACTCGATTTCCGTCGTTACGGGAACAGTCAGCGCGGCTTTATAAATCCCATCCGGGGCTCCTTTGGCGATATATGCGCCCATGATAGTCTGGATCGCGGCTTTACCGTCGGCGCCGGTCGTGCCGGAAACGGTCCATCCTCCTGTGTTCGACGAATCGACTAATAAAATCGTACAGTCGGCAAGGGGCGCTCCGTCTTTGAGGACGGTAATCGTCAAAGGTTTTGTTTTCGGCATTCCGGCAGGCTTCTTAGGACCACAGCCGTTCGCGGCAACAAGACCAAAAGTCAAAACTGCCGCGCAAATCACGCTAAACACAGTCTCGTATCGTGTCGATTTCATCATACAGCTCCTCTCGTCCTGAGACGACGCAACGTTATAACGACGAAGCTGTTTCGCCGCCGCTACGCGACCCCATCGCGCCCCAAACGCCATAGGGGGACTCCCCTGACGTCACGCAACCTTTCGACATATCGCCAACGTCGATCGTGTCAGAAATAAAACGAACCGAGCCGTCCCCCATTCCGCAATTAACGCCGCCGGAGTGGTAGCTGGAAGCCGACGGAGTTGTCACCCAACCGTAATAGAGCGGACGCCATGTGTAATTTTCACGGAAAGAATCGGCGCAACTTACTCCGTTTGGAGCGAAGATCGTGTGGAACCCTGCGAAAATGACCAGTCCGTCGATGATCTGCTTTCCACCCTTGCGGAAAGTTCCAATCTCGGCGTCAGTCGCATTGTACATAGGATTGCCGTATTTCGCAACGCAACCGCTCGGATTCGTAATAAATCCGGAACCGCTTCCGTAAGCGGCGTTCCCCTGAACGACGACGTTTCGCTGTACGCCGCTGTGACCGTTCGGATCGGCAAAAAACCTGGGATTCCCGTCGTCGTCGAGTTCTACTGCTCGAGCGCGGACGTACAGCAGATCTTCCGGCGCTTGATACGACGCCGCAGGACCGTCGAACGAGGCAAGACGAACGCCAATATCGTCGCTCCAAACTTCTATATCGCGAACGAAATCGCCTCGCGTCGCTCTGACTGTTTTCATCGTTTGGTCAAAATCTTTAAACGTTCCAAAAAATTCGATTCGATACTTTTTACCCGGCTCAGCTTTGATCTTAACGTCAAGCGTTCGAGTTTCTCGGTCGAACGCAATTGTTTCAAAAACAAGTCCGTTCGACGGGTAGAAATCGCCTCGATTTATTGCTTGGGGGGATCGAAAAATGAACCCGCCAAAGGCATTGTAGCGAACATTTTTGACTTTTTCAACAACCGCCGCCTCAACAACCGCCGCCTGAAATATAGTTTTTGTGGAAGTTCGTAGGGTAAAACAATCTTCGGAGCGCGTTCAATCTCGCAAGATTTCAGGAGTGAACAATGAACCGTAAACCGATACGCAAAGCCCGGACGTTTTT
>CACYBR010000358.1 GCA_902772705.1 uncultured Planctomycetota bacterium | reverse complement strand
TCTTCTGAAAACAAATAATCCTCTAAACTCCAACAGTTTTTGCGCTCATTTTTAAACTGTGAAACGTCAACGCTCCTTAACCCCTTGCTACGTTCGTCGAGCGTCTCAAGATCGTCCCGTAATCTGGAACGAAGACGAACGTCATAGATCTGATCCGACGCCTTGGAGAACACGACGCGTTGACTCTTATACAATCCCGAGCGTCCTGAAGACATATACGTCGCCGCGCAACCAAGCGCAAAAAGAAGCGCATTTTCCGCTCCGAAAAACTCAACGCCGAGAATCAGCGACGCGAGAGGACAGTTCGTCGCGCCGCAGAAAACGGAAACCATTCCCAGAGACGCGCCAAGCGCGGGATCCAGGCCCAAAAGCCCACCCGCGAAGCATCCAAAGGTCGATCCCACCGCCAATGCGGGAACTATCTCGCCCCCTTTGTAGCCCGCGCCAAGACATACTGCCGTAAAGAGCGTCTTGAGGAGAAAGTCCTGCGGCAACGCAGCCCCCTGCGTCGCTCGTTCGATCAGAAAAAGCCCCGTCCCGTTATAGGCGTTCGTCCCAAGAAGCGTCGTCGCGACAATCAGCAACGCCCCCCCGAAAAAAACGCGAACATAGTCGTTAGGAAGCCGGCGCGACGTCGACTGCGCTACCCGGCGAATCGTCGCGCAGAAAAATACGCTCACGAGTCCGCAAAGAAGCCCCAGCGCCAAAACTCGCAAAACGAGTCCTAACGACGTCGCAGGAAAGACCGGCTGCGCGTGAAAGAACGGTTCAAACCCCATTGTCCGCGTAACGCCCGCGGCGACGGTAGAAGAAACAAGCGACGGCAAAAACGCAGGATAGTACATGACTCCGACGCAACCAACCTCGACCGCAAAGACCGCGGCTGTTAACGGCGCGCCAAGAATGGAAGAAAAACCGCCCGCCATCCCGCAGTAGATTGCCAGCTTCAGTCCGGAGTCGCGCATTCTCATAAGCCGACCTACGCCGAGTCCGACGCAACCTCCCAACTGAATGGCGGCTCCCTCGCGACCCGCTGAACCGCCAAACGTCTGCGTCACAACGGCCCCGATAAAGATGAGCGGCGCAAGCCACAGCGACGGTTTCTTTTCGGATACAAGCGACTCGATCACCTGATTCGTCCCCGCGTCTATCGACGTGCGCGTCGCTTTGTACAGAAAAACAATGAAAAGTCCCGCAAACGGCGCGAGCAGGAACGTCCTGAACGCTCCTGACGCGCACGCCTCTTCTGAGGAAAGAAAGAACGCGCTCGCCTTGTTCATTGAATAGAGGAACGCGCCCCCAAAAAGACCCGTAACAAGCCCCAGCGTCGCGGCCAACAGCATTTGGACGCTCAGCCGAAGAACGCGACGAATCGCAAACAGCGTCCGATCGGCGTCCCGTCGAAGCGAGTCGGCGGCAAGCTCGAGGGGCGATTCGTCAAAATCGTCAAAAGGACGGACGACTGGCTGCGCGTCTTCCCGGACGCCGCCCTCGTTGAGCCACGCGCTCCAGAGAGTCGTCAGTCTTCTTAAGTTCAATTTCATGCGTTTGCTATCCTCATTGTCCATGAAGACGCCAACCGGGAAGATTCTGTCGGCGCTCGGTCAGAAAAACGCTCGATTCAGACGCTCGACCTGATCCCGTCCAGAATCGGGGACAAACTCTTCAAACGTCACAGAAGCAAACAGTCAAGCGCTTCTGTGGGGTTTGAAAAGGGGGTCCCCGGGTCATTTTCGACAAAAAGGACGATTTTACAGGAAAATCTCGAAAAATACTTGAAAACGCTCGGTTGAAAAAATAGAATATCCTCTGCGTTGAACGTCGACGACACGCGTCGACGCTACCCCCGCGAGAACAGTCGACGCTACCCCCGCGAGAACAGGAGTGAAAATATGCTGTCCCGAAAAGCGCTCGTCGAGCGTGCGATCCAGTTCAAGAATCCCGACCGTGCTCCCGTCTGGACGCTCGGCTCCCACATTGGACTGAGCGATATTCTCACCTACGATCTCTCCCTGTCCGACCCCAACGATCCTCGTCTGAGCGACTGGGGGTTCCGTCGTCAGCGTCGTCTCGCAGGCGGCTGGGTCGTGCCACAGGATCCCGTTCTACCCGACTGGCGTCAGGTCGACGCGTATCACGTGCCGCCGCTGGATCTCAAGCGTCGTTTCGCGCGCATAGAGCAGGCGCGGCGCGTCTGCGGCGACCGTTATCGGTTAGCGCGCCTCGGTCTGAGCGGTTATTCCATCTACTCCGCGCTCCGAGGAGCCGTCCTGAGTTCGGAAGATTACCTGCGCGACACCGACCGTTTTCTCGAATTCATGATGATCATCATGGACTATGAAACAAGCATGTTCGAGATGATCGCGCGTATGGGCTTCCACGGAATTGAATTCACCGACAACTGGCGGCCGACTAAAGATTCGCGAATGACGCTGTCTCTGTGGCGCCGCGTCATGCGCGATCTTTACGCAAAGCAGATCCGTCTCGCGCGCGATCAGGGACTGCACGTCTGGTTCACGCTTTCGATGGAAGACGTCGAGTTCTTCAGCGATCTCTGCGAGCTTGGCGTTCACGTCATTCGCGTTGAGCATCCCGATCAAATGGAGGTCGCGCAATTTGGTCGCAATCTCCACGGTCGGATCTGTTTCGCCGCGCGCGTTGACGAGCTTTATGATCCGAAGGAACCGGAAGCCTCCGCGCGGCTGATTCGCAACGTCTACGAATGTCTGGGCGCGCTCACGGGCGGCTTCATCGCGACAGTCGGCGCCAACGCGGACTCGGATACGATCCGCGGAATTTACGACGTCGCCCAGACGTTCAAGGGACTCTGATTCGCCGGGATTTCTCATTATCCCTCAAATCGTCCTGTTAAAATAGGACGGGAAATGTTTAAAATTTCCGTCCTCGTCTCCTTGACGAATTGTCTTTCTGTGGTATCCTTCCAACATTAATAGACTCTAATCGGAGCGTCGGTCTCGCGTCTTCGTTACACGCGACGCCGCGCTTCGTGTTGACATAAGGGAACGCGACGAGTTTCGAAGCCTGAAAAACGAGAGCAGGCGGCGATTGATCCCGCGTTCTGACGTTTACTGACATAGAGAGTTGTCAAAAACTTAGTTAAGAGAGTTTCAATGCCGACGATTAATCAATTGGTGCGTAAAAATCGCAAACAGCAGCACAGCAACACCAAGACCCCGGTTCTGGAAGGTTGCTCCCAGAAACGTGGCGTGTGCCTCCTCGTCCGTACGATGCCGCCGAAGAAGCCGAATTCCGCTCTTCGTCGTATCACTCGTGTTCGTCTTTCGAACAACAAGGAAGTCACGGTCTACATCCCTGGCGAAGGTCACAAGCTTCAGGAACACTCCATCGTCCTGATTCGCGGCGGTCGTGTTCGCGACCTCCCGGGCGTTCGTTATCAGGTCATCCGCGGCACGCTCGACGCGACTGGCGTCGAGGGACGCAAACAGGCGCGCAGCCGTTATGGCGCCAAGAAGAACGCCGTTCTCTCCAAGAAACGATGATTCTCGCCTGACTTGCGCGGGATAAGACCCGCGCAAAGCTACGGCGACGTCGTCGCCGCGATATTTGAAAATTTTTTGATTAACACGTGAAGTCCGGCGAACTACGCTTACAAAAGCGCGTTCGTCAGCAACGTCCCTCGGCTTTCGCCAGTAGAGACGGAGTAACGTCGGCGTCTTATCCCAACAAGGTTGGCGCGGCTCTCTAACTCTCTCGTTGCGACCCCTCCCGTTAGGACTTCAACTTTATAAGGAAAGAAAGAACGATACAATGGGTCGAATTACTGCCAGTAAAAAACAGTTGAAGGGCGATCCCGTCTACGATTCCCTCCTCGCCAGCAAGTTCATCAACTGCCTCATGTGGGACGGCAAGAAGTCTGCGTCCCGCAAGATTTTCTACGACGCTCTTGATCTCCTTGCCAAGAAGGTTTCCGACGTCAGCCCGATCGAAGTCTTCACGCAGGCGCTTGAAAACGTCAAGCCGGCGATTGAAGTTCGTTCCAAGCGCGTCGGCGGCGCCTCTTATCAGGTTCCTATGCCGGTTCGCGCCAATCGCGCTCAGTCTCTGAGCATCCGCTGGATCCTCATGGCCGTCCGCGACAAGAAGGGTCAGCCGACCGCTCAGAAACTCGCCGCCGAACTCTTCGACGCTTACAACAAGCAGGGCGTCGCCTATACGAAGCGTGAAAACGTCCATCGTATGGCTGAAGCGAACAAAGCGTTCGCGCATTTCGCCAACTGAGTTTCCGCCTTTGTCCGTTATGCGGACTGCAATATACAAAAACGCCCTTTCTATCAGAGGAAAGGGCGTTTTTCGTTTTCAATCGTCTTTACGGACGTCAGGCTCCAACGGAGGTTCGAGCGAGCGGCGCACACTGTCTTTCTGCCGTCGTCTCGGCGCTTGCCGACGTTGACTGTCAACGTTCCAAACACGCCGTCTGGTCCGGGGCGACGCGAAAAAACGCCGCCCAAGCGCGCTCGCTACGCTCATTCGCCGACGCCGTCGCTTGGCTCGTCGACAGCGTTCTCTCCGATCTCGTCCGCCTCGCGAGCCGCCGGCTCCTCTTCCGCCGTCTCGGAGCCGTCCGCGCGTGCGCGCTCAGCGTCCGACGTAGCGTCCTCGGATTCCGAGTCGTCTTCTATCGTCAAATTCTCGTCGTCTGGAACGACGACCGGCTCGGAGAGCGCCTTTTGCGCCCATTCATAGCGTCCATAGAGAACTTCGGCGGCGCGACGAATCGCCTCGGCGCGTTTAGGATTTTCTTTTTCGATCGACGCGGCTGTTATAAGGCGATCGTTGAGCAACGCGACGTCGGCGCGACGCGTTGTCTTCATTTCTGCGTCAAGAGCAACAAGACGCCGTTTCGCGATCACGACAAGCTGATCATGGAGCGACATGACTGGCGCCGATCCCCCCTTCCAGAGCTTCCAACGATTCTGAACGACGAGTCCTCGCAACGACGACGCAGACTTTTCCTCGCCGCTCACAATCGGAGTCGATTCGTCGGCGCCGTCTTCCGCGTCAAGTTCGCCGACGATCGTCTCTGAACCAAAGAGCTCTATAAAGGCGGCAAGCCGCTTTGAGCCCTCCTCCCAGTTCTCCTGCGCCGCGCGCCGCGCTTCGAGATAAGCGCGAACGATCGGCTGGAGCGGCGCGTCGCGACCCGGACTGAGAACTTGACGTTCAAGACGCTGATCGAGCTCGTCGATCTGAATCTCGCAAAGGAAGTAGTTAATCTTTTCAGATCGCGGATCGTTCGGGTAGAGTTCGACAAAACGCTTCATATCCTTCTCGGAGCGTCTCAGGGTCGCGTCGAATCGCTTCGCCGTGCTACGGCTGAAGGTCCGGTCGATCTTGGCGTAGAGTCTGTCGGCAGAAGGCGCGCGGAACGACGTCGTCACGATCCCGACGAGCGCGGCGACGACAAGCAGAAGCCACAACACGCGGAAACGAACAAAAATCGACGGTGCATAATCGTCGTCGTTTTTCGGGAATTCCCCGAGTTCGTCCTCGTCGACTGCCGTAAAGACGGATTTGCGAAACTTATCGAGGGGCGTCGCTTCGACCTCGTCGGACGTCTCGCCGAGCTCCTCGAACGGCACGTTACGCGACGGAACGATCGTGCCGTTGGGCGCGATTGGTTCGACAATCTTTCTCTTCTTCGTCGGAACGAGCTTTTCAACCGTCTTCTCAACGATCGTCGTCGCCGC
>CACYBR010000357.1 GCA_902772705.1 uncultured Planctomycetota bacterium | reverse complement strand
GGAAATCGTCGGATTCGACGCTATCTGGGAATCGGGATAGAAGCGCAGAAACGATTTGAGCAGCTGCGGATCGTTTGCGAGGAACTCGATATCAGGCGCGTACGCGTCCGATTCGTCGAAGAACTTCGTTTCCGTTTGCGCCGCCTTTTTCTCCGGCGAGGTCGCAAGCGTCGCGGCGTTCCACGGGATTTGTTCCTTGGGATCCTTCGGTTCGTGCGCGATCAGGAGCTTTGCGCAAGGTTCTTTCAGATTCGCGCGTTTTTCGTCGTTGGCAATTCGGACCGCTAAATCGTACGCCCCTCGGCGACGCTGTTCGTTTGAATCTTCGAGGAGCCGTTCCATGGAAGCAAGGAGCGGCGCGTCCTCCTGCTTCATGAGGAGCGAGACGCAGCCGCTGCGGATATCGGACGTCTTGAGACGCAGATCTGTTTCGAGTTCCGCAACGTTGAGCGAGGAGACGGGCAGCGAGTTGGCGATCTCAAACGCGGCGCTGCGCGTGTTCGATTCCTTATCGACGAGCGCGGCGTATAGTCCGCGAATCTGAGCCTCGCGTTTGGGTCGCGCGAGTAGCGCGCCGTAGTAATATCCTCTGAAGTCGGGGCTTATCCGGGGCGCGACGGCGAGCGCGCGGTCCAGAGCGTCGTCGTCTTCCAAAAGGATGGCGACGTAGCAGATTGTCAACGCCAGATCGCTTTGAGACAGCGTGACGTCCAGCCATGGAAAGACGCAATGCTGGAAGGTCTTCTCTTTGACCTTAAGCTTTTCAAGACGTTCGGAGAGGAGCTCGAACAGCGCGCGCGCCTCCTGTTTGTCGCGGAACCACCTTGTCAGCGGGACATGCTTTCCTTTTTCCCGGTACTCGCGCATTTCCGTGTAAGGAACATGGTCGCACAGAAGAGGGAGAACGAGCGCGAGAAGCTCTTCGTCCTGAGGATTCTTCATGACGGCGTCGAGCGCGAGACGATGACTGAGCGGCTTGTTTTGAAGCGCGCTGGCGAAGAGCCCGCAGGTCAGCGTCTGAGGTCGCGAACAGGTTCGGACGGTTTCCTGCGCGACTTCGATCGCCTTATGCTGGTCCTTGAGCGCGAGCGCCCAGAGCGCCATGTAGAGCTCCATCGCGTCTTTTGAGCGCGCTGCGTCGGCGAGCGCCGCCTCGTCTTTATCAATATTTTCGAGAAGGAGCCGTAGCGTCTTGGCGGAGATTCGTTCGAGGTCTTTTGATTCGGCGCCCCCCAGACCTGTCCAGACGGCTGCCGCTCGCTTGACGGAAGAGAAGCGAATCAGATTGTTTTCGTCGACGACCTTGAGAATAACGCGGAATCCTTCGAGCGTTCCATCGCAGGCGAGTTCGCAGATTGCCTGACGAAGCCCCTCCTGAAGGCGCGCCGCCAGGAGCAGTTTTCCCATCAGTTCCTGAAGCGATCGGTTATGACTCAGAAGGACGCCCATAAAAACGGCGTGATCCGCGCGCGGCGCGTCCGGTTCGCAGTTGAGCGACGCGCGGATCAGCTCCTCGACTTTAGCGTCCCCCTTGTCAAGCGCGTACGCGAGAAGTTCGGGGCAGAATCCGCGTTCTCTCTCATAGGCGGCGTACGCTTTTGCGTCTTCCGGAATCGCGCCCGAGAGAATGGCGCTCAATTCTTCGTCGAAAGGGCAATCCTCCATGAAGTTGTGGACGATCCAGCCGACGACGTCGACGTAATCCTCGTAGCGTCGCGAGCGGATCGCGCGTCGCGACCAGCCCGTTTGACATGGGCGTTCCAGACAGGCGTCGACCGCCCACAGAAACGCGTCGCGGAATCGCTCGGGAATCCACGTTCCGAAGAGCGTCGGGTAGCGTTCAAGGAAAATTTCAGAGGGCTTGCGCCCTTTTTCCAGCTCTTTGCGTATCTCTTCGCGCAGTTTTTCGTCGGCGTTATAGTACGAACGAAAGTTGAGGAGTTTTTTGAGGTCCTTATCGCCTTTGGCGCGGCGCGCCTTGAGCTTCTTTTCATACGCCTTTGACTGAACTTCCAGCGCTTTTGATTCGTTCTGATCCATGTAGCGTTCCTTTGCGATTGGTTGCGTTACCACATTGTTCCCGCCAGCGCGACGAGACGTACAAAAGTGAAGACGTCGTCCTCATGGAGATCGACGGGCGCGTCGAGACCTTTGAGTTCCACGCCGTTGCAAAAGATGCGAAAGATTCCGTCCTCGTACGCCTCGAGCGCGTGCGAGATTGCCTTGTCAAGCGCGACAGGGGCGCCGTTGTAGTCGATATCAAACGCGATCTTGCCGACTTTGGCCATTTCGTCGACTTCCTCGTCGGTCACGGTCGTCGGTTCGATCGATTCCGCGCGGCGTCGCTGACGTTCGACGCAGACCTCGACGCACTGCGCGATGAGGTCGCCGACCGTGCGCGGCTCTTCCCGCAACGTCGTCGGGACAGGCTCAATTCCTCGTCTGCGGCGTCCTACGCTGAACATATTGACGCGAACGGTTACGCTCATCGTCGATTCCTCCTGTTTCGCGGTTCGCATGGCATGGTGTAAAATCTAAAACGACAAGAGTAATTGTAGAAACGTTGGGAAGGATTTTCAAGCGGTTGTGATAACCCAGGTCGTTTTGCGCCCGTATGAGCGGCATATTTTTCTATCATTAACGAGGACGCGCATTATGCCGTCGGCGCGCGAGTCGATATGATCGCGCGCCGGCGCTCCAGTTCGCAGGCGAGACGAAAAAACCGACGTCCTGAAACGAGTTCTGGACGTCGGTTTTTTTGCGCTGAAGGAAGCGCGCGACTCAGCGTTGAGGCTCGAACTTAAAGACTTTGACGTCTTGCGGTTCGATCGAACCCTTGACGAAGGCGCCCATTGAGATTTGAGCGGGAGCGCCGGACAGCTCTTCCGTGACGGTCGAATTTGCCACGAGTTGAACGAACGCCGGCGAGAGCGCGATTTCGTAGTCTTTCGTCTCGTCGGAGTCGTTGAAGAGCGTTAGATAGACCGTATTGCCTTCGCGGAGAGGATTGGTCGCAACGCGCGCGGTTGGAAACGCGCCGAAGCGTTCAACGTAGAGCTTCGGATCGTTCGTTTTGGCGCTCGGCTCGGGCTCCCAGCCCGCCTGAGCGACCTTCTTGACGATTGGCATGTAGCGCTTGAAGAGTTCGCGGTCGCGTTCATAGAGTTCCGGGTTCTCAAAATAATGCTTCGTCGAGGCGTCCGCGCTGAAGAAGGACGGGAACATCCCGTATGCGAGCGCGCGCTTCATGTAGCGTTCCGAACATTCCTTCGAGAACTGCGAGAAGTCCGTGTTCATGAGGAAACAGTAGGGCTTGCCGGCGGCGAGAAGGCGGCGGTACATGAGCTCGTCGTCGGTCATGGGGCGCCATCCTCCGCTGTGATTCCAGTTCGTTTCCGTTCCGAGGACGTCCAGAACCGGCGCGAGCCAGAAGCAGGCGCTTGGGGTCGCGTTGGCCATGATAAGTTTGCTTCGCGCATGGACGTCCTCCGAGATTCTGCGAACATACTCGTAGGCGACCAGTCCGCGGAAGATTGCCGGCGCGCGTCCTTCCGCGTCGAAGGTCAACGGGGTCGTCATGGCTTCGAAAAACGCGCGTGTAAAGTCGAGCTCCGCAGTAACGTACCCTTCGCTTGAATCGACGTATTCGCCGTCGACGCCGGGCTGAGCCTGAGCGCGCAGGAACGCGTCGCGAGTGCGCGGCGCGAGTCCTTTGGGGAGCGGTCGACCATACAGTTTGTTAGCGATCTCTTCGCTCCACTTGATCTCGAAGCCTGCGAGGAGTTCAATCCCTTCGTTTTCTTCGCTCCTGAGCTTGCCCGACTTGACGAGTTCGACGAGCCCCGGGGCGTCGTTCATGCTCCAAACGACGCCGTCGCACCATGGCGTGTCCAGAAGCATTCCGGAGAATCGACCTTTTTCGTCGTGCATACCAGTCGAGAAGAGCGCGCGCGCTTCGTTCGTCGCCCAAACGGGCGAGCCGTCGTCGCGCCGACCGTTTTTAATCGCGAGTTCTTTGGCGGCGGCAAGAGCGCTTTCGCGAGTTTTGGGGGACGTTTCCGATTTCTCGACCTGCTGCCACCATGTCATCGGTTCGGTATAGCGGAAAGATGAGATTCCCAGCGCGTCGTCTTTTTCCGTCTCGTCGATTCCCTCCTTGAAAACGAAGCCGAAATCTTCAGGATTCGGGACGTTCGAGATTTTTGCGAACGCCATCCAGTTTCCTTGTTCGAGCGCGCGGACGCGGAACGCGTCAGGGTACGATTGTCGCCAGACGTCGAAGGCGGCGCGTAGCGGGGTCGAGCCAAACGGCGTGTTGTCCGAGGGCGAGAAGACGTACTTTGCGTAGCTCGTGGGCATGACGTCGTCGACGCCGACGATCGGGTTGCGCCAGCACAGGAGCGCGAGCCTGAGTTCAATTTCGGGTTTTTCTCTGGTGAGCGCGAGGTCGTACGCGACGTAAAGCTCACGGGTCGCGCCGTTAGCGGCGATGCGATAGAATGCGGGAAATTCCGGGTCGAGCGCGATTCCGAACGCGGCGCCCCACCGTTCGACGCCGTCCTTTTCAACGCGTTCGGCAACGACGCCAAAGGGATATTTCGAGAGCTCGCCCGAACCGACGCGCGGAAATCCCCGCGTCGTTCGTAGTTCGTCGGAACTCAGCGTGCGATAATTCCTCGGGTCGTCGAACCAGACCCATTGAGCGCCGGGCTGCGGCTCGGGAATCGGGAGCGCGTAATAGAGTGAAAAGACGACGTCCTCCTGCGTTTTGCTACGCAGATTGAGTACGATTTCGTCGAGGCCCGAGTCGAGTCGACGCGTTTTTTTTGTAACCTCGACCTTATCGAAATCGATCGACTCCATGGGAGCGAGGTCGGCCGCGGCGTAGAAGGACGCGTTTTCATCCGACTGATCGTGAAAAATCAGGCGAGGAGCGTCGGGCAGGGATTCGGCGGGCTCGGTTGCGACTCTGTCGAAATACGCGGCGTTGTTCTTAACGTCGTATTCGTAAAGCGCGAGGTTCTTGAAGGAGACGACGCCGGTATGTCCTCGGAACATGGCGTAAAGGGCGAGTGATTTGACCGGTTTGCTCGGGAAGATCACGACCTTGCCGTCCTTCCAGTCCGAATCGCCGACGGGGAAGGAGTATGTTTGGCCCCAGAGCGGGGAGCCGTCGTCGTAGTGCAGGTCGACGTAGATGGAGTATCCCGAATCTACGTTGCCAGAGACGTTTTCGCCCTTGCTTGAGCATACGGCGACGAGCGGTTTCGGCGTCGTTTGGTTAAGCTCGTATCCGAGTGCGACGCCGTGCGCGTTGGCGCCAAATTCGGGGACGTCGCACTTATAAACGTCTCCGTCGAGCTCGTAGCCGTCCTGATATTGAGCGGGACCGGAGGTCGGTTCAACGAGCCGGAGTCCGTCGAGGAGGTCGAGCCGGACAGGACGGCGCAACTCGACCGTTTCGGCGGCGTAAAGAGCGGTTGACGCGAGGATTGTCAGCGCCGCGGTCATAATCGCGACGCGTAACGGTAGTTTTTTCATGAGACGTCTCCGATGTTAAAGCGAGCGCTCTCGTAGACAGCCGCGCGAGGACGGAACAAGTCGGCGAGAGCGTAGAAAAATCATGCAGGGAAAGGTTTGTCATTCGTTCCGCCAGCTGTCGCCCAGAAGCGCGTCGAGCTGGAGGTCGTCGAGCGTTTTTCCCTCTTTGATCGCGTCGCGGGTCGCGGCGGCGCGACGCAGGAAGAAGTCGTACCGTTGTTGCTGATCGATCTCAATCTCGGCGACGGGCGCAAAGTCTTCTTCTTCGCCGCGCCCCTGCTGATCGAGTCGGAGCTTGCCGCGTTCGATGATCGCGAGCGCTTCTTTGTATTCGTCGCTCGCCTTCGCGTCGTCGTCGTTCCAGCGGTCGAGGCACGGGCTCAGCGCGGGTCGGTCGAGGAAGACGGAGGCGGCGAGATCGAGCCCGTTGCGACCGGTAAGTTCAGCGAGTCGCTGCGTTTCCTGCTGCGTGAGGGGGGAGCGTCCGTAAGCGTTGTCACGGTACGCGGAGCCGTAAGTCGGATAGTACGGCGCGTTGATATCGATCCACGTGACGACGCGCAGGAACGCTTCCGGATCGGTCG
>CACYBR010000356.1 GCA_902772705.1 uncultured Planctomycetota bacterium | reverse complement strand
CTGTTTAAAAAGGCTCCGAACGTGCGATTCTCGCGTAAAGAACCGGCGCGCACGACGTTCATGCAGTATTTTTATCGACTGAAAAATACGACGTCAACGCTAAACCTAGTAATTTCCCGAAAAAAACGTCAAAAAAATCAAAAAAAAGGCAAAAATTGGCTCCTAAATCGTCTTTTGGGACTGTTTCCGGAAAAATATGGGGCGTTTCGCGCCGTTGAAAACGACCGTAGAAACGTTTCGCGACGTCTGTCGCGTCGGCGAAAAATGAAACAGAAAGGGAGTTCCGTTTGTTTTCTCTCTCTCGCTTTACAGAATTGCTGAAAACTATAGAATGGTGGGGAAATACGTTTCCACGTCAGGGCAAGACGATCCTCTAAGGTCGGACCGTCTTCCCGAACACGACGTACTCCCTGTTTTTACGATTGAAAAGGTTGACGTTAATGCATAAATACGCCATGAACTCCGCGTCCGACTTCATGCCGGTAGACAGGCTCCGAGCGATTCAGAATCAAAAATTCCTGAAACGCTTTCGATACGCTTACGACAACGTTCAGTGGTATCGCGATCTTCTGGCCGAGCACAACGTTGACCCGAGCAAGATCCAGTCGATTGACGATATCGGCAAGCTTCCGTTCATCGTCAAGACCGACCTGCGCGACACGTATCCGACAGGAATGCTCGCCACAAGCATGGACAAAATCGTCCGTTTTCACGCCAGTTCCGGAACGACGGGCAAGCCGATCGTCGTGCCCTACACGCGTGAAGACATCGACGTCTGGACAGAATGCGTCGCGCGCTGCCTGACCATGTTCGGAGTCGACGAAACCGACGTGTTGCAAGTCGGCTACGGATACGGACTTTTCACGGGCGGTCTTGGTCTGCACGACGGGGGCGAACGTCGCGGTTGCGCGCTCGTTCCGGCGTCTGGGGGCAATACGGCGCGTCATCTCATGTTCATCAAGGACCTCGGCGTAACCGCGATCGCGTGCACCCCGAGCTACTTCCTGCACATCATCGACCATGCGCGGAAGATTGGTTACGACTGGAAAGAAACCAAGCTTCGCGTCGGTATCTTTGGCGCGGAACCCTGGACCGACGGCATGCGTCAGTTCATCGAAAAGGAAACGGGGATCGTCGCGCACGATATTTACGGCCTCACGGAGATCTCCGGACCCGGAGTCGGCGGCGACTGTTCCTGCCACGCCGGGATTCACATTTTCGAGGATCACTTCTATCCAGAAATCATCGATCCTGAAACGCTCAAGCCGCTTCCGGACGGCGAAGAGGGCGAACTCGTCTTCACGACGCTCGACAAGACGGGCATGCCGCTAATCCGCTATCGTACGCGTGACGTCACGCGGATCATTCCGGAGCCATGCGCGTGCGGACGCACGATTCGCCGCATAGGACGAATCTCGCACCGCTCCGACGACATGATGATCGTCCGCGGGGTCAACGTCTTCCCGGGTCAGATCGAATCGGTTTTGACGTCGCTCGACGGCGGTTTGGTCAATTATCAGATTCATCTCGATACGAACGATTCTGGTCTGGCGACGATCGAAGTCCGATTCGAGGCGACTCCCGAGATGTACGACGAGTTTGACCGCGCGTCGGAGAAGCGCGACGCGCTCGCGAGGCTCGTCGCCGAAAAGCTTCGTCAGACGGTCGGCATTGGCTTCAAGGCGACGGTCGCGGAAAAGAATTCCATTCCTCGCAGCGAAGGCAAGATGCAGCGCATCGTCGACCATCGCAAGGAGGACTGATCGTCGTCGCGCGGTCGTCTGTCTTAACGTTCGCATCGTCGCGTTTCAACTCTCATGGACGCGACGGCGCCTCTGTGTTTTTTAGCGTTTCGGAAAAAACATATGTCTTCGTTTCCGTCGCCCTTCGCGGCGCCTGAACCACTTTCTGGTCTTGACCCGTCCGACTACGTCGCCGGCTTCAGTCAGCCGGAGGCGAGCGGCGGCGTTCCCCAATCGGACGATCCTCGGGTCACGGCGCTCTTCCGTCGGAAGCAGACTTTCGCGAATAAACGTTTTCGCGCCGCGAAAGCGAGTCGCAACGATCTTAGAGCGTTTGTAAGCGACGTGCGAAATCAGGGCGTGGGAGTCGCGGGCGCGGGAGTTATGGGCGTTTCGATCGCCGCGGCGTTTCTCAACGCGCGCGTTCCAGTTCTTGCGCGCGATCCCGCTAAAGCGGCGTGCGATTCTGCGCGCAGTCGCGTCACGCGCGAGCTGCTGGAGTTGCGATGGTATTCCGGCGAAGCGCTCGAAAACGCCGAAGAAGAAGAAACGCTCGTCGTCGACCGGGTCGCGGAATTCTTTCGCGTCACGCAGGATCTCGAAGCGCTCGCCGCGAAACCGGTCGTGATCGAGTCG
>CACYBR010000355.1 GCA_902772705.1 uncultured Planctomycetota bacterium | reverse complement strand
GCGGCATGTCGTGGCAGTGCGTCGCGGAGGGCGCCAACGGTTTGATCTACTACAGTTTCTTCGATTTACAGCGCATGGACAAGACGGTCGAAGAAGGCGGCCGCGCGCTCGTCGCGGAGCCGTTCGAGCAACGCTGGGACGAAGTCAAAAAGATCGCGCGGGAAATCGCCGGGCAGTTTCCGATTCTGCTCGCGGTCGAACCGACGCTCGACGTCGCCCTCGCGGAAGAGAATCCGAACGTCTCGTACCGTCTGTACGGAACCGCCGAAGGAACCTGGCTGCTCGTCGTCAATAAGACGTCGCAAGAGCAAACCGCAGTATTCAGCGTTCCGGAGGGCGCTAAAATCGTCGAAACGCGGCTCGGAGAACCGGCCGTTCAGAACGGCGCGCGCGTCTCGGTCGTTCTCCAATCGCTCGAACCGAAACTGATTCGCGTCAAATAGTCGCAAGCACGGCGAAGACGGTCCGTTGAAAAGCCCGAACTCGAAAGGCGCGCGTCTTTCAAGTTCGGGCCGATTCGCGCGCGTCCCCGCGCCGCTGATCGACCCGGCGAAGGTCGTCCAGTTGCGGGAACGTGTTCAACAGTGTGCGAAAGACGACGTTGCGAAGGAATTAGAGAAGCTTTTGGAAAGGTTTTTGAATCAGTGAAAATTCTTGACAAAACGAGCTGGGTCTAATACAAAGAGGCAAGTGATAGTCAAGTCCATATTTGTGCGTATATTCCTTCAGTGAAGTTAAGCTATTTTTAAAGCGCGCGTTCGAGTTCTTTTCCAATCTCAACGCCGCTTCCGCTCCCCCGCTCCTTAAAGAGCCTGACCTCGGTCCTGAAACGCGCTATAACCCGAGAGCGTGAGTTTTCGCGAAAGTCCTGCGTCGCCGGAACGTCGAGCGACGTTATCGACTCTCTTCGCGAAATCGACGCAAAAGGGTAAAACAAATCCCCTCGATGATTGAAAGCTTTGCCAGACGCCGTTGAACCCGTTACAAATTGTAATGGTTTCAACCGCTGAGGATCGTCTTCGTCGTTTTTTAAGCGGTTTGTCTCCTCGCCATCGTGTCGTCGTTGAACAGACGGCGCGATAACGACTTTTGCCGTTGTTTTGTCATTTTATCACGATCGAGCTATTGCACGAGACGTCGCAAAATTTATAATAATAAAAGGTTCCGTTCGTTTTGAAAGCGAGAATTTTGTCGCCGGTCGTCTGGAACGGTCAATTTTTTCAACCCTAACCCGCGCAGGTTTCGAGGAAATGACGTCTCAAAAGATTTCAGTTCGATTTTTTGACGATCATGAAATCCGCGCCGTATGGGACGACGTTAGCGGTCGATGGCAATTTGCCGTCGTCGATATTGTCGCGGCTTTGACGGAAAGCGCCAACCCCGGCAATTATTGGCGCGTCCTTAAAAACAGACTGCGAGCAGCGGGGAATGAAACCGTTACAAAATGTAATGGTTTCAAATTGCTCGCAAACGACGGCAAGAGACGACAAACAGACTGCGCGTCGCAACTCGATATTTTGTCGCTTGTCGAATCGATACCAAGCGCCAGGACGGCTAAGTTTGTCAAATGGTTTGTCGATAGCGACGAATCGATCGATGGGACAAGTCGTTCAAGGGCTTACGCGCTCTATAAAAGCGAGGCGTTTGCGAATCTCAAGTCGGGAACGGTTCAGGCGCTGCGTCAGATTCACGCGTGGCTTTTTGCGGGTCTCTATGATTTTGCGGGGCAGATCAGATCCGTCAATATCGCGAAGGGAAATTTTGTTTTTGCGCCCGTTCGGTTTCTTCCCAACACGCTCGAGCTCATCGAGAATATGCCTCAAGAGACGTTCGACGAGATCGTGGACAAATACGTCGAAATGAACGTCGCCCACCCGTTTCGCGAAGGGAACGGACGCGCGACGCGCATTTGGCTCGACCTTATCTTGAAAAGGAGTCTCAAACGCGTCGTCGATTGGAGCCAGATCGACAAGAAGGATTATCTTACAGCAATGACGGAAAGTCCGTTGAACTCGGCGAAAATCCGAAATCTCCTTCGAAACGCGCTCACAGACAAGATCGACGACCGCGAAATCTTCATGAAGGGGATCGACTACTCCTACTACTACGAGAGCGACGACCCTGCGCTTGAGCCGAAGGAGCGCCGTAGATCGTAGCCGCGCGTTTTCCGGCGCATTTGTCAAAAACGCGTCGTCGACCGTTTGAACGCGCCGCGTCGTTCTGTAGAATATGTCTTACGGACGGGGCGAGTCCCGTCGTCTCGCAATTTTTCACGTTGTAAATCAAACGTTAACACGTGCGAAGAGATTGATTTAGAAAGAGGGGCGAAATGAAACGCATCTTTGTAACGGCGATAGCGGTGTTTTTACTCGCGACGGTCTGTCGCGGCGCCGACGTCGAGCAGGCGATTCCCGCGAAGGACGTCGCGCCGGGCGCGACCGTTCTCGAGTGGACGGCGGACGCGGACGCGACGGTGAGCGGCTTTTATCTTCGACTTGCG
>CACYBR010000354.1 GCA_902772705.1 uncultured Planctomycetota bacterium | reverse complement strand
GAACGTCGTTCCGGCGTCGGTTCGTTCCTTCTTCGCGAGCTCGCCGCTCGCTTTGGCGCGACGCGCTCTGAAATCGTGTGTTTCGTTCGCGAACGAAACGTTCCCGCGCAGCTCTTCCTGCGCCGTCAGGGGTTCCGCGCTCAGTGGATCAAACGAAGTTTTTACAGCTCTGCCGAGGAAGACGCTTACCAGATGACCTGGAGAATCGACGACGACTACTATCTCGCCGATTCTGAGAATCGTCAGGCTGGCTGACGATGGGCGCTCTGGCGTCTGTTGAAAAATCGAAGGCGTTCTGATTCATTCAGGACGCCTTTTTTAACGTCGTTACGTCTTCGTTCGCGGATAAAGCGAACGTTCTTCGATCTCTTACGACTTAATCGCCGACCATTGCCGCAACGCGCGTTTGACGCGTTCTCGACGTCTTGCGGGGCGCGCAGGACGACGGAAAATAACGACGATGATTCCGCCGTCGCTTTTTCATCGAGCGACCCGCGGTTTAAATAAAAAACGGACGCGACGAGCGAATCGCGTCCGTTTACGGCTATGCTTTTTACCGACAATCAGAAGAACGAGCCCGCCGAAAGCCGCGGAGGACCCGAGTTGAGTTCCGCGCGTGGTTTGTCCTCTTCTGAAGGTTTGACCGATTCTGGCGCCGCTTGCGTCTGAGCGGCTGGGACGCTCGTTTCCTGAACGTTGGGCGAGGCGGCCGCGGCGGGGGACGCTTGAGCCGCGGCAAACGCCGGCGTCACGAATTGGGCGGTCGTGACCGTCTTGTTGGGAAGCTTTTGCGAGGCGGAGCCCGTCCCGTCCGAAACGACGTTGTTGAAGCCCGTGGTTGCGGCGGGAGTCGTGGCGCTCGTCTGCGCGATTTGACGACGAACCCGCTCGGCGTTCGACGACGTGATCCATTTGACGTCAGAATCGTCGTTTTTGCGACGATTCGTTTCCGCAGACGTGGTCGCAGAAGAACTCGTCGACTCGTTTGAACCGAAAGCGACGGCGTTGCCAAAGCCGAGATTTTCGCTTGATTTTGTCGCAGGCTCCGACGCCAGCGATTGCATTTTCGTCGCTGGCGCGCGCAGCAAGTTGCTCGTTGGAATTCCGTTGGGCTGTTCGTTTCCGTTCGTGGGCAGTACCATCTCAGGCTGCTGCTCAGGCTGCTGCTGAGGCTGCTGCTGAGGCTGCTGCTGAGGAGCCGTTTCATTCTCCTGAGCGTGGGCGGAGGTCGTTTGAACAGGAGTCGTTTGAACCGGAGTCGTCTGCGGCGCCGCCGTTTCGACCGTCGCGGCGGGATCGGCAAATTCCGCCTTGGCCAGCGCGGTTTCTACTTCCGGCGCCTCTTCGCCCTTGCGCTGTCGCGCCGCGACCTGCGCTTCGATGCTGTTGACGCGCTGGGCGACCGTCGAGTCCGTTGGATTGAGCTTATAGGCGACGTTGGCGTTTTCAATCGCGTCCTCTAAATCCCCTGCGCGTTCGGAAAGAACGCCCATCTTGTAGTACGCGCGGTAGTCGTCGGGCGCTTCGGCGGCGACTTCCTTGAGAATGTCGTACGCCTGTTCGTCCTTTTGCTGAGCCTCCATCAGGTAGGCGATTTCCAGTTTGGGTTCGATCGAGTCGGGGTTGCGGTCGCGCCACGCTTCAAGTGTCTGGAGCGCGCCGTTGAAGTCTCCGCGCGCCATAGCGGACGTAGCCAGACCGCGATAACAACAAACGATGGTTTCCGGCTTGGGGTCGTGTTCGAGCGCGGTCCAGTATGCGTCCTCAGCCTGTCCAAGAAGGACCGTGTCGCCCGATTCCGCCGCCTTGCGCTGGTAAGCGGAGGCGAGATTGTAGTAGGTTTCCGCGTTTTCTGGATTGCTTTCGAGAGATTCCTGAAAAAGCGTGATCGCGTCGTCGTAACGTCCGGAAGAGAAGGATTCGACTCCCTGCGCGTTGCGAGCCGACGCGGTTGAGAGCTGAGAGGCGCAACCTGCGGTTAGAACCGTCAATACCCCCAGCGCGACGGCAAGCGCCTGACCTCTCGGGCACGGCGCTCCTTTGGCACGCATGGACGAACGTTTTGCGGACGAGTTTCTGGAGTCTGAGAAATACATTCGTTGAATCCCTTCATCTCCGGCGAAACGCGTTTAAACCGAGGTTCAAACGCGCGACCAGTACTCCGGCTTTTCCGCTGGTCGTGAGTCGCCGCCTCAAATCCGTTTGAGTCGTTGCGGAAAAGCTTTATTCTTCGAACGCGAGGTTTCCGACCAAAATCGCCGGCGCGGATTCCTCGTGACTTACAAATATTCGGTATACCTTACGCGATTTACCAAAAGCTCGCAAGACGGATTTCTTTAATTTTTGCGTAAAAAATGGTTGACGAGCGTTAAGAGGGAGAGAATAAGCTCTTTCGACGTCTTTGATTTCGAACGTTCCTGCGTATAATATCGCTAGTTCTTCAGAAAGACGACGCTTTTACGCACGATGGCTCACGGCGTCGCAACGAACGTCATATACGCGTTAATCCAGATGAAAAAAGATGATCAAAGGCCGGTTGAACCCGTCTCGGCAAACTCCAAAAAAAGATTTTTGACGTGGGCGGAACATAAACGTCTCTGTCAGACTCTCGCCGCCTCCATTGACCCTGAACGATATGACTCGCTTCATCCCGTCCTTCGCGGAGGCGTCTGTCCCGCGGTGGAACTCTCGCAGACTCTGGGACTGCCCGTTGTCTGGGAGCCGCGTCCAAGGAGTCTTGTTGTCGACGATATTTGCGACAGCGGCGCGACGGTCGCAAAATATCAGACGCTCGGATACGACGTCGCGACGGTGCATTATAAAGAACGTTCGGCGCCCCCTGATTATTTCGCCGAGAAAACGCTCGAATGGATCGTTTATCCATGGGAGTCGTCCAAGGACGACGAGTCGCTCGTTGTCAGGCTGATCGAATTCGTTGGCGACAATCCTAACCGCGCGGGACTGGCGACGACTCCCAGACGCGTGGTCGAAGCATGGCGCGAGCTCTTTCGTGGATACAACGACGATTATATGAGCGTCCTCGAGGAAAGACCCTCGATTGTCCACGACGATTCTTCCGACGACGTTGTCGTGAACAACTTTGAATTCTATTCGACCTGCGAACGTTCGACACTCCCTTTCTTTGGCGTCGTTTCGATCGGATTAAAGGCTGCCCGTGAACTCGTCGACACGATGGCGCTGGCGAAGCTTGTCGATTGCGTTTCAAGGCGTTTCCAGACGCAGGAGCGCGTGTGCGAGCAGATAGCAAACGCGATCGAACGCGCCTGGAAACCGCAGGGCGTCTGCGTTAAGGCGACCGCGACGCACGCGCGTTTAATCTCCGAGGGCGCCGGACCCGACGACGCGATCGTCACGACGATAGCGTCTCGAGGGAATTGCGAGCTTATTAAAAGGGCCATGGACTGAGAGCGGCGAAAGGAAACGTTATGAGCGAACGTCACGGTTTTTGTCGTTTGGCGACTTTAGCGCGCTACGTTATTCTGACGACCCTGCTTTTTAGCGTCGCCGCTGAACCTGCGTGGGCCGATCCTCCCAAGCCGCGCGCAAAAAAGAACGCCGACGGCGTCGCGGACGTGCATGGACCTTCTGGAAGTCCGTCGAAATCCTCGGAAAACGCGAGTCCTTTTCGAACGTCGCGGGAGCAGAACGACGGTTCGCTTCCTCCGGCGGACGACGCCCCGACCCTGATTAACGAAAAAGCGCGAGACGCGAGGAATTGGCTTGATCCCCAAACGACCGACAGCTTGCGCAAGCTCGTTCTGGACGCGGCGAAAGAACGCCGGAGTCGCTGGCCGGAATACCCGGCGCTGGACCCGCGAAAAGGCGCCGCCGACAATATCCGCGTCGTCGAGTCCGGTCGCATTCTGTTCTATACCGACCTGCCGTCGAGTCCTGAGGTCGATCAGATTCCTGACGCGCTCGACGCCGCCGTTCCACTGCTTTGCGAGTTCTTCCATGCCGATGAAGAGAAGTTCGAGAATTGGCGCGTTGAAGCGTTTCTCATGAGAGACGTCGACGCGTTTATTCGCTTTGGCGCGCTCGACGGCCCCCCTCGCTTTCTCTATGGTTATTCCGATCGTGATCGCATTTTTGCGAAAGATCAAAAGGTAGGGTATTACAATCGCTTTCTCCTCATGCACGAGCTTGTCCACACGTTCATGCACGAATACTTTGGCGATTTACGCCCTCGCTGGTATTCTGAGGGCGTCGCCGAATATGTGGCGCTACACCAGTGGAGCCCCAGAAAAGGACTTCAGCTCGCTCAGATTCCCGAGTCCGAATCGGCGTATCCCGGCTTCGGCAGACTTCGCCAACTCAAAGAAATTCTTAAGTCCAATCGCGCGCCGACGATCTTCGAGATTATGAACCTGGAACCGCGCGATTACGTTCACGTCTCGTCCTATGCGTGGAGCTGGGCGATGGTTATGTTCCTCTATAATTCCCCCAAATATCAGGACGTCGCTCAGGTCCTCCCGTTCTGGATGGTCGCGAACGATCCCAACGGTCTGTTTGTCGACGCAATCGGCGACCGTTGGGCTGAACTGGAATACGACTGGGCCGATTTTCTGAACAGACTCGATTACGGCTATGACTTCGAAGCGACCGCGATCGAGCTTGAGCCGCCCAGCGACGCGCCGCCCAACGACGAAGCGTTGCGTCGCGGCGTGGTTGTCAGCGTCGATCCAAAACGTGGATGGCAGTCGTCGGGAATTGTGTTGGAGGCTGGCAGGAGATACAAGCTGACCGTGGGAGGGCGCTTCGATTTCTACCTCGAGGGCGCCAAACGCGTGTTTTCATTTGAAGGGACGGGAGCGACCGTGGAATACTGCAACGAACTTCCTGCCGGCAGAGTCCTTGCCGTCGTCGTTCCGGAGCCCGGTAAACGCGCGTTTGACGAGGTTTACCATTACGAAGAATCCAACGTTGACAAGAGAACGTCGGGCTTCCGCTTCGACGCGTTCAGGAATACGCGCCATACGCGTTTTGGCGTCGATTCAGCCGGCAACGCGACGGGTTTTTCCGACGGTTTTCTCGCTGACGTCAAATCAAACGACCGCGCGCGGTCTGCCGAATCTTCGAAAGAAGCGCGCTTTGACTTCTACAACGCGCTCTATCCATGGAACGAGGCGCTGGATTTTGCGTCTGTCTCGCTCCAAATTGCGCCGAAAACGTCGGGAACGCTTTATCTTTGCGTCAACGCGCCGGCGAGAAACCTGAAACGAAACTCCGGAAACGTGAAGGTTCAGGTTAAAATAGCAGAGTAGTCCGGGCCTTTTTCGCTCGGTTTTTATTGACGTTGTTTTCCGTTTTAAAAGGAGAACTTGAGCTTTTGCTCAGGGGTAATAACGATGAAAATTACTAACCGTTTGTCGATGATTTGCGCCTCCGTAACGCTGGCGCTCTTCGTCTTTGTTTCCTCCGTCTTCGCCGACGCGCCTGTTCCGAAAACGCCGGCGCAGGACGCCACGCTCGATCTCCGACCCGTCCAGACGCTCGAATATAAGTTTCCCGCCGACCGAAACTGGGACGACGAATACAATCCCGTAGAGCTTAAGGAAAATAATAGGGATGAGAATTCGCACCCGACTCCTGTCGATTTCGAATGGACCGCAGTCGAGGATCCTGAAGCGATTTATATGCTCGAACTTTCGACGGATCCGAATTTTTCGGACGATTCCGTGATCCAGGTTGGCACAGGAAAAGCGACTGCCTGTCAGGCGACGAACCTCAGTCCCGGCGACACGTGGTATTGGCGCGTGCGCGCCAGCGTTAAGGATAGTTCCGGCGCTAAAAAAACAACGTATTCTGAGGTCGCGAGTTTTAGAACGGCCGCGACGCTCCCTCGATGGTTCGACTTGCCGAGCATTTCGAACGTTCGCGACGCTGGCGGATGGAACGCCGCCAATGGGAAAAAGATGCGAATGGGCATGGTCTTCCGCGGCTCCGCGCTTGATTCTAACATGAAACTGTCTGAAGAGTCGCGCGTGTACATGGTCGAGAAACTCGGGATCCGACTCGATCTTGACCTTCGTGGCTCAAAAGAATGGGGCGATACCGAAAACTACTGGTCGCCCCTTGGCAAGAGCGTTAACTGGATGAACTTCCCGGTCGACGCTTATTCGGGAATCCTCAACGATAAAACGAAAGCGATGTATCGTGATATTTTTGCGGCGCTTGCGAAACCCGAATCGTATCCTGTTTACATCCATTGCGCGGCAGGCGCCGATCGTGCCGGCACGCTCAATCTTGCGATCAAATCGGTTCTTGGCGTTTCCGACAGCGACCTTTTTGCCGACTATGAATTCACGTCCTTCTCCGTCTTTGGCGAACGACGGATCGGAAGCGACACGTTTAAGAAATTCCGCGAAGATTTCAAACGTTATGGCGAGAACGAACCGTTCTCCGTGCAATTTGTCAACTATCTCAAGGAATGCGGCGTAACCGATGAAGAACTTGACGCCGTTCGCAACATTCTTCTCGAAGACGCGGCGCGTCCATGAGTAACGTCAAACGCTTTTCCTTCGACAATAGGGGGCGACTCTCTTTGATGGTGCGATAAAACCGTAAAAACAGGTAAACGCCCCCTTGAAATTAGGAGAAAAGGGCGTATCATTAACGATTCAATGGATAAGTGTTCAAATCGTGCGTCGTGAAATCGCCGCGCGATTTGAGATCAGTACGATATTTGGAGTAACAAAGAGGATATACAATGCGTCGTCTCTTGATTGCCGGCAACTGGAAAATGAATTTGAAGCTCGATTCCGCCAAAGCTCTTGCTCAGGGGCTGAAGGAAGCCGCCGCTGGCGTTAGCGAGGTTGATATTGCCGTTTGTCCGTCTCCCATCTATGTCCAGCCTGTCGCGGAGATCCTGAAGGGATCGAATATCGGCGTCGGCGCTCAGAACGCCTACTTCGAAAAGGCGGGCGCGTTCACTGGCGAAATCGAAATGGCGATGCTGACCGACGTCGGATGCCAGTACGTCATCCTCGGACACAGCGAGCGTCGTCACATCATCGGCGAATCCAGCGAGCTCATTAACCTCAAGGTTCGCGCCGCTCTCGCCGCTGGTCTTATCCCGATCGTTTGCATTGGCGAGCTCCTTAAAGAACGCGAAGACGGCGTGACAAACGACGTTAATCGTCGTCAGCTCGACGGCTCCTTCTCCGGCGTCTCCGCCGAGGATATGAAAAAGTGCGTCATTGCCTACGAGCCTGTTTGGGCTATCGGCACCGGCAAGGTCGCCACGCCGGATCAGGCGCAGGAAGTCCATGCCGACGTTCGCGCCTGGATCGCCGAGCGTTATGGCAAGGAGGTTGCCGACGTCGTCCGTATTCAGTACGGCGGAAGCGTTAAGGGTTCGAACGCGAAAGAAATCCTTAGCAAGCCCGACGTCGACGGCGCTCTCGTGGGCGGCGCGTCCCTCAAGGTCGACGCTTTCATGGAAATCATCAACAACGTGAAGTCCCTTTGAGTTCGCGTTTAACATTTGAGCCGATTTTTGCGCGTGGCGTCGTCTGGACGCCGGCGTCACGCGCCTGACCCGTTACCAGCCGTGTTTTCCGCGTTTCACAGAATGCGGTGATTTCCGTCGCGGCGCGTATAACCGACTCCGGAATTTTGAGATATGTTTGTTTCTATCCTCCAGACGCTCCTGTTCATCTTCATGGTTCTGCTCTCGCTGTTCCTGATCCTCATTATCCTTTTGCAGCGCGGTAAGGGCGGCGGTCTCGTCGGCGCGTTCGGCGGGATGGGCGGAAGCAGTATGTTTGGCACGAAAACGACCGACGTTTTCCTGAAAATCACGATCTGGACCGCCGTTATCTGGTTCGTTTGCTGCTTTGGCGGACGTTACATCCTCGGCATGAAGTCCGGAAACTCGCTCGTTGAGCGCGCTACGGTCAATTCCGTCGAAGCCGTGCCCGCCGACGCCCCTGCGGCTGACGCTGCCACGACTCCTGCCGCGCCGCAGACTCCTGCCGCGCCGCAG
>CACYBR010000353.1 GCA_902772705.1 uncultured Planctomycetota bacterium | reverse complement strand
TTTTTTTATTGAATCATTGGCGCGCGACCACGCGTCTGATCGTTATGACGTCGCGCAGAAGCGAGGGAAGCGCGTCGAGGGGCAGCATATTGGGACCGTCGCAGGGCGACTGCTCCGGGTCGAAGTGCGTTTCCAGAAAGAGAGCGTCGATTCCAACGGCGGCGGCGGCGCGCGCAAGCGGCGCGACGAACTCGCGACGACCGCCCGACTTGCCTCCCGCCGCGCTCGGTTCCTGAACGCTATGCGTCGCGTCGAAGAGAACCGGCGCGCCTGTCTCGCGCATGACGACGAGCGAGCGAAAGTCGTTCACGAGCGCGCCGTATCCGAAGAAAGAGCCGCGCTCGCCGAGAATCACGTTAGGATTGCCTGACGCGCACAGCTTATTGACAACGTGACGCATATCCTGAGGCGCCATGAATTGTCCCTTTTTGACGTGGACCGGTCTGCCGGTCTTCGCGGCGGCGACGAGAAGATCGGTCTGCCGCGCCAGAAACGCCGGTATCTGAATGAGATCGACGACTTTTCCGACGGGGGCTGCCTGCCATGGTTCGTGGATATCGGTCGTGACGGGCGTTGAGATCGCGTCGCGAATCTCGGCGAGAAGCTTGACGCCCGCCTCCAGACCGAGCCCCCTCCATGAGTCGACGCTCGTCCGGTTCGCCTTGTCGAACGAACCTTTGAAGACGAGCTGAACAGGAAATCCGTCATGGTTGAGCTCGTCGACAATCTGCCGGAGTCGTCGCGCGATTGTCAGAGACGTTGTTTCTTCCAGAACGCAGGGACCCGCGACGAGCAGGAGATCGCAGCCTTTTCCACATTGGCAGGAGCCGATTCGGACGGGATTGTTAGGAGTCGTCACAGGAAAACCTCCACCGGTAAAACCGAAAACGTCGACGGTTAGACGTTTGAACAGCATGAAATCGAACGTCCCGATATTATCGAAACCCCTGATTTTGGGCAAGAGCAATGCGCTCGTGTTTTTTCTTGACGGAATTTCCGCGCAGATTAAAATTGAGTTCGAGACTGTGTTTTTCGGAAGTTCTCGCTATTTGATCCAGAAAACAGAGGTTTGGTTCGCGTTTAGCGTTTGCGACGCGCCCAACTGACATACCGGCTATATCAACATATAGGCCAAATTATGAAATATGTGAAATTTGATCGTCGCGGGGCGTTTTCGCGTGTTGGCGCCCTGATTGCGCTCTTTACGCTGATAGCTTGTCCTGCGTGTCGCAGGAACGACGCGAGTTCTCAGCTTACAGAGGCGGCGCAAGAAAAGACGGTGCGTCCGATTCAGCCGTTCGTCGTTCCCGAGGGCGAGAAAGCCGAGGTTCGAACTTTTCCCGTTGTTATCAAGGAAGGAACCTCCGCGAAACTCTCGTTCCGAGTTCCCGGCAAGCTTGAGAATTTTGACGTGACGCCGGGCCGGCGTTTCAAGGAGGGGGAGGTTGTCGCGCAGCTCGAACGACGCGATTATCAGCTTATCGTCGATCGTTGCAAACAGGCGCTCGTGGAAGCGAACGCGGCGCTCAAGGCGATGGAGACCGGCGCGCGTCCAGAGGATCTCGCGTCCGCAGAGGCGGGCTATGAAGCGGCGAAGTCGCAGCGTGAGACGGCGGAGCGGCAGTATCAGCGTATGAATTCGCTCCATAGCGACGGGGCGGCGTCGGAATTGCAGTTTGATCTTGCGAAATCGACGTACGACAGCGCGGTCGCCGCCGAGCGCGCGGCGGAAAAGACGCTTGAAAAAGCGCAGAAAGGTTCGCGCGACGAAGAGATCGAGATGGCGAAAGCGAAGATCGCGGGGTTGGAAATCGACCTCAAGCTCGCGGAGAATAAACTTGCCGATACGACGCTCGTCGCGCCGTTCTCCGGCGTCGTGACCGAGAAGTATTTCGACAATCATGAGACGGTCGCGCCGGGCGTGGCGATTGTCGAGCTCGTTGACGACAAGTCGTACGAGGGCGAGCTGAGCGTGACGGAAGAACTTACGTTGCGGCTGGACGATATCTCCAAGATCGAGTGTTCCTTCGAGGCGATACCGGGGAAGAAGTTCGCGGCGACCGTCAAAGAGGCGCTCACGTCCGTTCAGAAGAACACGCGTTCCTACCTCATGACGATTTCGATCGACGTGGGCGAGGAGGACGGCGCGCTTCTGGGAATGGTAGGAGACGCTCATATCTTCCTTAATGATCCGGACGGTTTCATGCTGATTCCGACCTCGGCTGTCGTCGTAGGCGTCGACGAGAACGGCGTCGTGGTTCCGGATCAAACAAACGTGTGGCTTGTCGATAAGGACTCGCTGACGATCACGCGCCGAGCCGTTAAGCTCGGCAATTCGATCGACGGCAAGGCGCAGATTCTTTCCGGACTCAACGGAGGCGAAACGATAGTCGGCGCGGGAGCGAGGTTCCTGTCCGACGGTCAGAAGATCAGGCTTGAGGAGTCTGAATGATCGTTACTTTGCGCGTCCCAGTCGCATTTTACACGCGAAACTTTTTTCGGTAGATTGTCATGTTGCCAAAATACGCGATCAATAATCGCTTTGTCGTTGGGTTCTGCGTCTTTCTCGTCGTTTGTTCCGGCATTTGGTCGTATATAACGCTTGGACGTCTCGAAGACCCGGAATTTACCGTTAAAACGGCGGTCGTCGTTACGGTCTGGCCCGGTTCTTCCTCCGACGAGATAGAGGAGCGCGTTACGAACGTCGTTGAGCGCGCCGCCCAGCAAATTAAGGGGCTCGATAAGATACGTTCGATCTCAAAGCCGGGAGTCTCTTTCGTCTTTGTCGATCTTCAGGAAAGCCTCAAGTCTGCGGAGATGCCCGAACGATGGCAGGATCTTCGCAACAAGCTCTCGACGATTAAGGCAGAGCTTCCAGTCGAGGCGCTGCCGCCGATAGTCAAAGACGACTTTGGCGACGTCTACGGCTGTGTTTTTGCGCTCACAGCCGACGGTTTTACGGACGCGGAACTCATCGATCACGCGCGCGCGCTTCAGCGGAAGCTGCTTCTCGTGGATCAGGTGCGCCGCGTCGAGCTTTGGGGGCTTCCCGAGGAGCGGATCGAGGTTGAAATTTCGCGCGCGCGAATGGCGGAGCTCAACGTCAAGCCGATGCAGATTTTCCTCACGCTGCAGAGTCAGAACCTTGCGATCGACACAGGCTCGCTCAACGTCGACGGAACAAAGATTCGCGTCGCGCCGTCCGGACGTTTCGAGTCGCTCGAGGAAATCGGGAATCTTCATCTTCCTGACGGAACGGTCGAGGCGGCGACCTCGCTTGCCGACTCGCTTCTGGGCGACACGGTCCTTTCCTCGACGGTTTCAAGACTGGACGAGAAGGAGGGCGCCGGCGTGCGTCAGATCCGCCTGAAGGACGTCGCGACGATTCGTCGCGTCACGACCGACGAGCCGACGCAAATTATGCGTTGCAACGGCGAGCGCGCCGTCGCGATTGCGCTCTCTCCGATTCCCAACGGCAACGTGCTGCTGATGGGTAAGGAAGTTCGCGCCAAGCTTGACGAGGCGCTTCGCGACATGCCTGTCGGGTTCCAGATTCAGGACGTGAGTTATCAGCCGGACAGCGTGAACGTTTCGATCCACGCGTTTACCAAGAATCTCTACGAAGCGATCTGCATCGTCACGCTTGTCGTTATGTTTGCGATGGGCTGGAAGAGCGGCATTCTCATCACGAGCAGTCTGCTCATCGTGCTTTTGGGCACGTTCTGCGTGCTCAGCGCGCTGGGCGTCGATCTTCAACGCACGTCGCTTGGTTCGCTTATCGTCGCGATTGGCATTCTCGTGGACGACGCGGTCGTCGTAGGCGACATGATTCTGGTGCGGATGCAGCGCGGAATGGAACGCAAGGAGGCGTGCGTGGAAGGCGCTCGCCGCGTGGCGTTCCAGCTTCTGGGCGCGACCATCGTCGGCGCGCTGGCGTTCTGGCCGGTCTATCTTTCCCCGAATATGGTTGGCGAATACGCGAGTTCCCTCTTTATTGTCGTAGGCGTTTCGCTTATCATCAGCTGGTTCGTCGCGATGCTTCAGACGCCGGTCGTCTATTACTGGTTCGTGCGCGTCAAGCCGGTCAAAGACGGCGCCGACCCCCATTCCGGTCCAGTGTATCGTTTCTACAGGAATCTGCTTGAGACGGCGTTGCGTTTCCGATATCCGACGCTTGCGTGCCTTGTCGCGCTTCTTTTTCTGACCGCCGCGGGATTTGAGCGGATTCCTCAGATCTTTTTCCCGCGCGCGCAGCGAGCCCAGTTTATGGTTGATTTCTGGGAGCCGGAGGGCTCTTCGATCAATAAGACGGCCGACGACTTGCGCAAGGTTGAGGAGTTTCTGAAGAATCACGAGGGCGTGACGAACGTCGCAAGTTTTATCGGCGCGGGTCCTCCGCGTTTCTACCTGCCTTATGAGCCGGAGATCGTGAACTCGAGCTACGCGCAGCTTGTCGTCAACGTCGATTCGATCGAACGCATTGACGAAATAATCGAGCCGTGCGAGGAATGGATCGCCGGACATTGTCCGGAGGCGGAAATCCGCACGCAGCGTTTTGCGCTTGGACCGACGACGAAATCAGAGGTCGAGATTCGCGTGAGCGGTCCGGAGCATAATGTGGTCCGCAAGCTCGCCGATCAGGTTAAAGAGGTTCTGCGCAACGAGCCGGACGCCAAGTTCGTGCGCGACGACTGGCGTCAGTACGTTCCGAATTGGAAGCCGAATTATTCCCAAACCAAGGGTCAGCAGGCGCTCATAACGCGTAGCGAAACGCTCTTTGCGCTGCGCTGGGCGACCAAGGGCGTTCCCTGCGGCTTCTATGCCGAGGGAGAAGAACAGCTTCCGATCGTGCTTCGCGCCGCGCCGGGCGACCGCGACGACGCGGAGTCGCTTCGCAATCTTCCCGTGTGGGGGTTCGGCTCTAAAAGCGTGCCGCTCCTGCAGGTCTGCGACAGCGTCGATTATGTATGGGAGCCCGGCATAATCTGCCGTCGCAACCGTATTCCGACGATTACGGTCGGCGCGGATCCCAACGTCGGCAGTTGGTCTGAACTCATGAAATCGATTCAGCCGAAGCTTGCCGCGCTTGAGCTTCCGCCGGGGTATTCGCTTGAATACGGCGGTCAGTTTGAACGCTCTCAAGACGCGACGAAAGTCCTGCTCAGCAAGACGCCAATTGCTTTTGTTTTAATGGCGATCATCGTCGTCGCGCTCTTTAACGGGATCCGTCAACCGCTCATTATCGTCCTGACCTTTCCTCTGGCGCTTATCGGCGTAACGACGGGTATGCTGATAATGGGCAAGCCTTTCGGCTTCATGGCGCTCATTGGCGTAATGAGTCTGCTTGGAATGATGGTGCGCAACGGCGTCGTGCTCATGGACCAGATCGAAGAAGAACTTCATAAGGGGGAAAGTCCCTATGACGCGATTGTCGACGCCAGCGTCGAGAGAATGCGCCCGGTGACCGTCGCGGCCATGACCGTCGTTGTCGGAATGCTGCCGTTGCTTCAGGATCCGCTCTTTGACTCCATGGCGACGACGATCATGTTCGGACTGATCTTCGCGACCGTGCTGACGCTCTTCGTCGTGCCGATTTTCTATTCGGTCCTCTTCCGTGTGAGCAC
>CACYBR010000352.1 GCA_902772705.1 uncultured Planctomycetota bacterium | reverse complement strand
ACGCACTGGAGCATGGAGCCCAGAGCGATGAATGAGAACATCGTGAAGAGGGTAAGACCCGCCATCCAGGCTTTCTGATTGCGGCGGAAAATACTAAACGGATTATGTTTGGCCATTGGAACTACTTATCCTGACGCGGAACTGATGCTTGAGCGCACGCCTCGAATCCGCGGCGTGCGCACTCTTGTACTAGTCAAATTGACTGGCGTTGATGGGAACGAAAAATAACGCTGTTTTCCCGTGTTCTGACTTTCAGTCACGACGTCCGCCCCCACGACGTTTCAACTCATGGCGACGAACGGACCGAAGGTATGTCGAACTCACCCAGTATCTCGATTCTCCTTAGTATATCGAATACCGCTTTTTTTTCAAACGCCGATTGGCAAAAAAAGGGCGTTTGTTTTAAGTTTTTTGCGGATTGTGACGATTATAACAAGAGGTTAGGTCGTTTTTCGGCTGGTTTTTGCCTAAATTTAAATTTTTACCTTATTTCAATGAGAGTCGCGTTCCTTCCGCAAAAGAAAGGTACGCCGTTAGGAGTCCGGTATGACGTCGTTGCTTGCCAGAATCTCGCGGACGCGCTTTTGCGTGACGATCGTCTGCGCCCTCGTTGCGTTTTGCGTCTCCTGCTCTGACGCCGAAGCCCAGGATCGTTCCAATGGGATTCTGGAGCGACTGGGAATGGGGGCGCCCCAACTGCTTGTAGACGAGCCGTCTCTGGACGAATCCGTTTTCGAGTCGGCGGTTTCGGAGCGCGAATCGCTATTGACGAAGCTGGCGCTTCTCGAGTCCACGACGTCGCTTTCCTCGGACGCAGCGCTCGTTAAGGCCGTTGGGGAAGACCGTCGTCTGGAAGGGACGACCGTCGATTATTACGGGAACGGCTATTCCTTTTCAGAAGACGACGTTATACGCGGTTCGGTTAGTTTGCCGTCTTTCAGCGCGATTCAGTTTTGGGGCAACGCGTATTCCGGGGGCGGCCACGTCAGGCCGGTTGGAAACGATAGTCGGATAAAGCGCAACAATACGGGCGCTTCGCTTGGGTTAAACCTTCCTCTAGGCGCGGCGACGATAACCGGCTTTTACAATTATCATCGCGATCGCGAGTTTTTCGCGCCAGGACGCGTTCAACAGACGGACAATTCCTTCGGGTTGGCGTTCTACTACAACAACGGCGGATTTTACGCGTCTGGTTCGGGTCTTTATGGAGACGACAGGTACAAGACGAAGTCTTCGGCGTTCGAAACGTTGGAATTCAGCGGCGAGCAGACGGCGGCGTACATAGAAACGGGTTACAACATGATGAACGGCGGCATGTTTGTGCTTGAGCCGTTTGCTTCGTATCATTATGCGAACGTCCGTCATGGGGCGTTCGACCCGACGTTCTGGTCGACGGCGTCGGGAAGGAAGAAGTACAATTCCTGCACGGCGACGCTGGGCTCGCGCGTCAATCTGAACCTTGCGGGGCTCGACTGTTTCACGCTTCAGGGGCGTATGGCGTGGGTCGCGGAGCTTCGCCGTCGAACAGAATCGATAACGACCTTTAATTACGGTCGGGTTCCCGCCACGTTTACTCCGGCGTCTCCGTATTACGTTGGCCAGGGCGGAGGCGACAATCTCTTCTGGGCAGGGGCCGGTTTGCGTCTTTCCCTCTGGGGGATGCTTGCGGTCGCGGTCGATTACGACTGCTTCTTTAATAAACATCAGACGCTGAACGAGGGAAGTCTTGGACTCCTGTTCGGCTTCTGAACGAGATCAGAACGCCGTCTTCGCGGACTTGTTCCCATTCTGCTCGTCCCGGTCGATTTTTCGGTCGGGACTTTTTTTATCTTGTTACGGACGCCGGGACGGATATAATCAACGACAGAACGGGACGATTGTTTCCAACTTCTTTTATGGAGGGCGTTTCATGGACGATCTCGACGACGAACTCGACAATTTCAACGACGGTGAAATTCGGGGCGACGGATTCAATCCAGGTCGCGAGTCTCCGGTATCCTCCGCGAGTAATTCGTCCGACGATCATGGCGGCTGGAATCGCGCGCGGCGAGACTGGTCAGTCGCCGCGATCGCCGCGTTGGGGTACCTGACCATTTTCGCGGCGATCTTGCTGGGGCTCAACGGGGTCTGGCCGACGCTTCCTCGTGTGATTCATGGCGTCGTTCTGGCGATTCTGCTGGCGGCGGCGTACGCCGTCGCATTGCTTCGCAGGTTTCAGTCGAACACGGAGCTTTCGCGTCTCTTTTACGCGATCGGCTCCGTCGTGTTGCTGTTCGCGCTGGCGCTGTGTTCTCCCGACGCGCCGAAGAGCCTTGCAGGAGACGGATTCTGGGAAGATTTTGCCGATTCGGTCGCGAGCGTCTCAGGGCGGTGGGCGCTGGGCGCTTTTCTGCTCGCGACGCTTCTTCCTTCGCGAGCGCTCCAGTTCATCGCCGCGCTGGCGACGATAGTCTGGATGGGCGCGAGTAACGGCGCGTTCGACCCTCAAGGGGCGCTTGTGGTATGCGTCGTTGGAGAATACTGGGCGTGGCGTCGATCGAGTCGCGTAGTCGCGACGCTTTATGCCGCGTTATGCGTTTGGACGCTCGTTTCAGAGCCGTCGCTTTGGCGTCAACCGTCGACGATAGCGCCGCTAGTGGTCGCGCTCTCGATGTTGGCGTTTTGGTACGGCGCGAGTTATAAGAGCGCGATGTGCCGCGGTTGCGCGCTCGTCGTCGGAGGACTCGGACTTTGCGCCTGCGCGACGACGGTCTATTGGGAACGCATGTTGGGCGCGGAATATGTAGCGGCGAACGGCTCGGTCGTTTTGTACGTGATCACGGCGGTCGGCGCGTTATTATTCGTCCTCTTCTGCTCGCATATGATCTTCAGCGGCGCGAATCGCAGCGCGCCCCGGTTTGT
>CACYBR010000351.1 GCA_902772705.1 uncultured Planctomycetota bacterium | reverse complement strand
TGGACCGTCGTCGCGACCGACGTCGAAGGAACGCGCTATTACGACACGGCGGTCGAGGCGGGTCAGGAATACGTCTATCGCGTTCGCGCATGTTACATTCGTTCGAATCAGGAAGTCGGCGTCTATCGCGCGCAGGCCGGCGATCTCCTCGAATGGAACTCCGACGAGAGCAAATTCACGATCTACGCGCTCGTCAACAACGGTTCCAATATGCTCGGCTGGACCCGCGTCGTGGCGTCGACCGCCAATAAGAGCTGGACCGTCGCGAGTCTTTCCAAAAGGCCGGACAACGGCGTTACGCTTTTCAGGGTCGTCGCCGTCGGCGCCATCCTCGACAATACCGATCCTTCGCGCGCGTCACGCGCGTCGGTCGCCGACGACGCGGACCTCTACGTTCCCGACGGCTACTCCGTCGACGAATGGCGCGCGCTGAAGAACTTTCTGGAAATTACCGACGAAAACGGCGTAAAGAACGGGCGCAAAATCGACCCGGAGTCGTACAGTCCCGACTTCCTCCACGAGCTCGAGGGCCTGACATGGCGGGAAGTCGACGGAGTCTATCGCCTTTCCGACGTTTCCTGGAACGATTACGGACTGGTCGGCGATCTGGATCTTTCCGCGTGTTCTGAACTTTCGAGCGTCGTTGTGAACAACAATTCGCTTTCGCAGCTTGAACTGAACTCCGCGGCGCTGACGATCGTCAACGCGTCGGCGAACGAACTCACAACGCTTGACGTCACGCCGCTCGCCGCGCTCGAGTCTCTCTCATGCTCCGGCAACGCCATTACGAGCCTCGACCTTTCCGGCGCAGACAATCTCGTCTACCTCGACTGTTCCGACAACGCGCTCTCGTCGCTCAACCTCGCCGCCGCCGGCAGTTTGACGACGCTCAAATGCGCCAATAACGAGATCGAAACGCTTTCGGTCGACGGAAACACGACCCTTCGCGCGCTCTATCCATGGAGCGAGTCGCTCGTCGACGTCTACCTTCCTTCCGGGTTCTCTGGAACGGTCAATCTCTCCGGCGCCGACGCCGAATCGTTTCGGTGGACCAAAAACGACGAAACGGTCGGCGAAGCGTCGTCCCTGCAATTCGACGGCGCCGACGAGACCGTCGTCGCGACGATTGGCGACGACGCCACGCGACAGACCGTCAGCTTTTACGTCGGCGACTCGGAACCCCGCGAACCTGCGGGCGCGCTCCGATTCGTCCTCCAGTCCCTTTCCAGCGACGCGAGCGACTCGTTCGCCAGCGCGGCCGCGAATCAGCGAACATGGCTCGACGAATGGTCGAATTTCTACGTCGACGTCTGGGCAAACGCCGACGGCGCGCCCGTTCTCTCCGTCGTCGCAAACTTCTCATGCGACGTCGCGTATTTCGCGCCGGTCGACGTTGAAGCCGCGCCAGGCTATACGGTCGAACACGCGATCGACTCGGGCGTCGTCAGCTTTAGCGCGACTGGCGCCGGACTCGCCGACTCTGCCGGATGGTCGCTGATTGCGCGAATGAAGTTCGCGCCGGTCGGCGGCGCAGGAGTCGCGCTTCCCGACGACGGCATTACGACGGCGGTTGATCCCGGGTTCGCCGCCGACCCCGCGTCTCAGTCGCTTAACGGCGTCTCTGCCGCAGTCGTCTCCGTCCCGTCCCCGGCGCTCTATCCGGTTATTTTCGACCTCGACGAAAACGGCGTCGTCAATACGAACGATCTCGGATACTGTCTTGCCGTCATGGGTCAGAACACAGACGAAATTGACGTCGCCAAATACCGCGTTCTGGACTACGATCAGAACGGCGCCGTCAACACGAACGACCTCGCGTTCTTCCTCCAGGCGATGGGCGGCTCCGACTCCGACGGTCTCGATTCCGCATATCTAACGGAGCCCGCGACGACCCCGGCTCTCTACAAGCGTTATGAGACGACGCCCGACGTGATTACGATCGCCGAGACGGATCAGTCTTATCATTACGCGCTTGAGGGCCAGAACCTTGAAATAGTCGACGCGAGCCCGGTCGACGGGCTGACCGCGTCTCTTCCGGCGGGAGAACAGGTTTCCATAACGGTTATGAAAACGGACGTCGACGGAGCCGTTTCGAAGGTCGGCGACGTCGTTCTCCAACTCTTCTCCGCCGACGGCGAGGCGCCGATTTCTTCGGCTCGTTTCCTTGATCTGGTCTCGTCGGGGTACTACGAGGGGCTCAGTATCCACCGAATTTTGTCCGACTTTGTGTTCCAGGGCGGCTCGCCGACCGGCGACGGCGCCGGCGGCTCCGGGCGTAAGATCGCGGACGAATATTCCGACGTCCTTACGCACAGTCGCCGAGGAATGATCGCGTACGCCAACAGCGGACCGGGCACGAGCGACGCGCAGTTTTACGTAACGTTCGCCGCCGCCGAATATCTCGACGGCAATTACAATGTTTTTGGCTATATTGTCGACGGTTACGACGTCCTTGAAGCGCTCGAGGGCGCCGAGGTCGTGGCGGACCGTCGCGGCGAAATCTCCCAGCCGGTCGACGCTTATTGGTTCGATAACGTCCACGTCGTCGACGGATCGGACGCGACTTCCGGCGTCCTGCGACTCGTCGCCGCCGAGGGCGCGAGCGGCGTAACGACGCTCAGCGTTTCCGCCACGAACGCCGCGGGCGAAACGACGCGCCGGCAAACGACGGTCTACGTCGGCAACGACGGACTTGCCGCGTACGTTCAGACCGCGCTCAACGAGGTCAATTTCCACATCGCCGCCGGCGAGTCGATCGCCGTCAACTTGCCGACGACTTTTGGCGACTATACGATCGGCTATACCGTGACCGCGAGCGACGCCGCGTCGCAACTCGAGATCGTCGCAACCGACGACACGACGGCGAATTTCGTCGTCTCGACGAACGTCGACGCCGCGCAAACGACGGATATCACGGTTGCCGCAAACGTGTCGGAACCGATTTACATCACGTCCGTCGAGGCGAGCGCCTTTAATCCGAACGACTACAAGGGGGACTATACTTTCTTCAACTATACGGCCGCCAACGGCGTCGCATCGGTCGCCGTCTATAAGATCGTGTCGCTTGCCGCGTCGATCACGCAAAAGGTCCATATCATGCCGGTCGCCCCGTCAAACGCCCTGCTCAACGAAGCGTTCGCGGAATTCTTCGACACGCCGTTTGAGGAATTCTGATTCGGAGTTCGGCGGCCGATCAGACCAACCGTCGCATGACAAAAAGGCCCGCGCCTGTGAAAGCGCGAGCCTTTTTTTATTGCATGAACCTCCCCGTCGCCGCTCA
>CACYBR010000350.1 GCA_902772705.1 uncultured Planctomycetota bacterium | reverse complement strand
TTTTCCCAATGCTGGGCGTAAAAGAGCCCGAGGGAGTCCATGATAAAGCCGTTGCGGCGGTGCGACTTGATGAGCCCGACTGGATTGCCGACGAGCCAGTGGAGAGGTTTGCAACCTGCTTCTTTGCAGTATTGATACATATCCTTCGCCGCCGGCAGCATCCCGCGAATGAACACGTCGCCAGGATCGGCGAACGCTTGTTTCCACGCGGCGCGATATTCGTTTAAATGTTTGAGAGAGGAGAGGGTCGAGCGCGCGCGAGGATAGGCGATAAACTCGACGTTGTCGGCGAGCTTAAACGCGAGATTGGCGTGTTTTGTCGGTTCTTTGGAAGCGCACCAGTAGACCTTTTCGTATTCGAGCGCGAGGTAGTTGATGAGCAAACCTGTGGAAAAATGGGTATAAAGGCCTGTTTCGTCGCGGAAACCGCCTCCTCCTCCGCTCCCGATATAGATAAGATTCTTGCGTTTCATTCAGTTATAAACCCAATTAAGGCGAATGATGGAGAAGCGCGCTTTGAACGTTGCGAATGAACGCTCTCCCTCGATGTGGCGAGACCAACCCCGTTCACGAGCGCGTCCCTGGTCGAACCGCGGGAAGCGCCCTTTTCGTTAGGAAATCAGAGAGATTCGATAATCTCTGCGAGTTTCCTGGTATGAAGCTTAAAATCGTAGTTTTCAGCAACCTGCAGAGCCTTTTTCGACATTTCGTCATACTGTTCTTTAGGCATAACTGAGAAGGCTTCGAGCGCGTCGGCTATCTTTTCAGGCGTCTGTTCGTCAAGCTCAACGCCGCAACCGTCCTTTTTGCAGATGCTGTAACCGACCGAATAGGTCATGAGGATCGGTTTGCCTGCGGCCAGATATTCGAAAAATTTATTCTGACTCTGACCGTACTTGTCCAGAACGGTGCTGGAATTGTGCAAAAGCGTGCAGTCGCTCTGCGAAAGAATCGACGGAATGTTATGACGCGCCGTAAAGCCCTTGAAGACGATATTGTCGAGCCCCAACTCCCGCACTCGCTCGCGCAACGGTTCAAGCTCGTTGCCGCCGCCCCAGATCAGCATTCGGACTCGACTGTTGCCGCGGTTGCGAAGTTCTACCGCCGCGTCCACGAGCATCCCAAGGTTGTTGACGAGCCGGACAGAGCCCGTGTAAACCGCGTTGAAGTGTGATTTGTCGCTCAGGTCCGGATCTTCAAAATGATGTTCGGAAAGGAAGGAATGAAATTCCTGAAGATCGACGCCGTTGCCGATGTGGTAGACCTTGCTCAGCGGAATCGTGTCGGTCCAGCCTTGCTCGACAATATAATCCTTGCCGCCCTCCCACGTCATGATGATCGCGTTCGCTCGTTCATACATTTTGCGCTCGCCGCGCACCAGCATGCCCGCATACCACTTCTTGCGCTTTTCCGGATAGTAAGCAAAGATGCTCTCGGGCCAGAGATCGCGCACTTCGCACAGACTCGGGACGCCCCATTTCTTAGCGAGCTTTTCGCCGACGATCACGGTGAGCGGATGCGCGGAAGAACCGTAGATTACGTCCGGGCGCCCGTACTTCTTCGCATAGATCTTCGCGACTTTCTTGAGATTGAAGGCAAACCGAAACATGTTCAAGACGCGTTGCTTCCCATTATTATGGTATGCGTTTGAACGGATATAGACGCACTTGGCCCCGCACGGAAGCGTGTCCTCAAACCACAGGGGATTGTCTTCGTTAACGAACTTTGCGGAGAAGTGTTCGAAGTTGCAACAGAAAATGACAGGCTCGTATCCGAGTTTGACGAGTTCGCGCGCGATCCAGTAATGACGACCTCGCAGATCGACCGCCGCCTGCGTCGCGTAGTGGTTGAAAATCCAGACCTTTTTTCTCATGACGTCGATAGTCCAATTTTTGTCCGCGTTCGCGCGGATCAGTCGTTCGACTCGAGGGGTGAGAAGCCGCCGCAAGTCGGGGGGATGCGTCGTCGACCGTCTTCGCTTTGAAACGAAGACGATCGGTTGGAGGAAAAAAGAACGCCGCGATCAGCGGTTCTTCTTGAAATACTCGACGAGCGCGTTCGTCGACGAGTCGTGGGAGGTCGTCGGTTCGGAGGAAACAAGCTCCGGAAGCACCGCTTTTGCGAGCTGTTTGCCCAGCTCGACGCCCATCTGATCGAACGAGTTAATGTTCCAGATCATGCCTTGAACAAAAATCTTCATCTCATAAAGCGCAATCAGACGACCGAGCATCGCTGGCGTGAGTTTCTTGAAGAAGAAAGAGTTCGTCGGTCGATTGCCCGTAAAGACCTTCGACGGCGCCAACCGTCGCGCTTCCGCGTCGTCGAGTCCCGATTTGAGAAGCTCCTGATAGGCTTCCTCTTCCGTCTTACCCTTCATGAGAGCTTCCGTTTGCGCGATGAAGTTCGCGATGAGCTTTTGATGATGGTCGCCGATTGGATTCTGGGTCTGAACCGGCGCGAGGAAATCGCACGGAACGAGCTTTGTGCCCTGGTGAATAAGTTGATAGAACGCGTGCTGACCGTTCGTACCGGGCTCGCCCCAGACGATCGGACCGGTCGAGTAGTCGACGCGCTGATTATCGCGGTCGACGCCCTTGCCGTTGCTCTCCATGTCGCCCTGCTGGAGATAAGCTGGGAATCGTCGCATATACTGGTCGTATGGGAGGATCGCTTCCGTTTCGGCGTTCCAGAAGTTGTTATACCAGACTCCCAGCAGCGCCATGACGACGGGAATGTTCTCGCGATATGGGGTAGAGCGGAAGTATTCGTCGATTTCGTGGGCGCCGGAGAGTAGCTGTTCGAAGTTCTCGAAGCCGACGGCCAGCGCGATGCTCAGTCCGATCGCGCTCCACAGAGAGTAACGACCGCCGACCCAGTTCCAGAATTCGAACATGTTTTCAGGATCGATTCCGAACGCTTCAACGGCTTCACGATTCGTAGAGAGCGCGACGAAGTGTTTGGCGACCGCCTTTTCATCCTTCGCGGCTTTGAGGAACCATTCCTTGGCGGAATGAGCGTTCGTCATTGTCTCCTGCGTCGTGAAGGTCTTGGACGCGACGATAAAGAGCGTTGTTTCGGGATCGAGCGACTTGAGCGTCTCGACGATGTGCGTTCCGTCGACGTTGGAGACGAAGTGCGGTTTGATGTTCGTCTGATAGGGCGTGAGCGCTTCGCACACCATGCAGGGTCCGAGGTCGGAGCCGCCGATGCCAATATTGACGACGTTGACGATCGCTTTGCCAGTATAGCCCTTCCATTCGCCGCTGCGAACACGGTCGGAGAAGCTTTTCATTTTAGCAAGGACGCGGTTGACGTCGGGCATGACGTCCTTTCCGTCGACGTAGACGGGCGAATTGCAACGGTTGCGTAACGCGGTGTGGAGAACGGCGCGGCGTTCGGTGACGTTAATCTTCTCGCCAGTGAACATCGCTTCGGCCTTTTCTTTGATCTGCGCCTGTTCGGCGAGAGCGACAAGCAGGTCCATCGTCTTTTCCGTGACGCGGTTCTTCGAATAATCGAAGAGAATGTCGCCGTACTCGATCGAAAATTTCTTGAAGCGATCGGGATCGGCCGCGAACATTTCGCGCATCGTCGTAGATTCAAGTTCCTGCTTGTGAGCCGCGAGATTTTGCCACGCGGGGGATTGCGTTAATTTCGACGCCACTTTACGTTCCTCATATTTTATTCACAATGTCTCGACGCGCGCGCGTCGCGAAGTCGCGGGCCTTTCGCTGCGCGTCGACAAAAGCCTGTCATATTATACCTGACTGAATATGTCAATCAAGAAGGGGCGCGATCGACGGAAATTCGCCAGCAACAGGAGTCCACGAGCGGAAAGGGCGCGTGTTCGACGCGATGAAATCCCGCGTGTTCCAGCGCGCGTTGGGACGCGATATTGCTGAGTTCCGTTTCTGCCGACAGCGTTAAAACGTCGTCGCGCGTTCGCGCCCATTCAACAATGGACGCGAGCGTCTCGGACATGAAACCGCGATTGCGAAACGGCTCTTCGATGTAATACGCGAGTTCTGCTTCCATGTCGCAAGGCGCGCCTTTGAAGCAGAACGCGCCGAGAAAACGGTTTTCTCGGCGAAGAACAACGCTCCACAGCGCGCCCCAGACCCTCTGACTTCCGCGGTATTCGGACGAAAGGTCATAGAGCCATTCGAGCGCGCTTTGAATCGCCGGCTCTGGCGCCAGAGGGGCGGCAACCAGACGCGCAACCTGAGCGTATCCGCTGCGATCCCAGAGAAACAGGGCGAATTCGGAACGCGTCAGGGGCGTGAGCGTGAGTCTCGTCGTTTCGACGCGGGTAAATCTTCCTGACGTCATTTAAAACAATCTACAGTCGTGAGACGATCGGCGACAGAGCGCGTGTTTCTCTTCCGCCGACCGTCCGGAAAAACGTCAGAAACGAATCTCGTCTTCCCCCTGAGATTCGACGGTACGAATCTCTTCGCCGTTAATCATGATCTGATAGCTCACGCCTTTGGGCGCGGAGATCTTGACGACGTCGCCCTCGACCTTCGCCGGGAAGGGAGACGCGAGCCGGACGCCCTTGACGTCGACGACGGACATGTTCGTGTGTTCGCCATCAAGGATACGACGCAACATATAGACCACGCACGGGTTGATGTAGCACGGATAACGTTCCTGCGTGTCGATCTGGAAGGAATCGGGAAGGAGCCCGATCAGATCTTCACGGACGCAGAGCTGACATTCCGCGCTGGCGACAATACCTTCGGCAATCTTGCGCCAGTCGAGCGTCTTGTCGTATTTGTCCAGCATGATGAGCGCGTGAGCGTAATCGAGTCCGCACCATTGAACGGGACGCCCCATCCAGTTTGGAGAAACCCAACCGGTTGCGCCGAAGACGGCGATCGTCGCGTATTTCATCATCGGCTGGCGATCGACGGGACCGTCGACCGGCTTGTCAAGCGATTCGAAATCGCGTAGCGTTCGGTCTTCCCAAAGATAGACGAACGGCAGTCCCGTAATTGCCCAGCGCACGGCGGCGTCGAGATATTTTTGTTCGCCGGTCGCCTCGTAGGCCCAGACGTTGGCCATGCAACATCTCGACGAGCCCATGATGTCGGGGGTATGCAGCGAGAGTTCCCATGTTTGAGCGCCGCGAGGGGTGAGCTGAGCGTTCATGAAGTCGGCGCCCTTGAGGAGCGTCGCGAGCGCTTTTTTATCGCCGGTGTAGCTCCATGTTTCGCCCGCTGCGTAGAGCTCGTTGCCGCAGGATCCGGACGCGTAATCCGTTTTGGCGCCCCAGAGAAATTTGCCGTAGTAACGGAACGAGCCGTCGGGTTGGATCTGTTTGGCGAGTCGTTCGCTTCTGCCCTTGAAATAATCGACGATTACTTCTCCCTTTCCGGAGACAAAGTACGAGGCGAAGTTGTTAATATGACTTCCGCCAAAGTCCAGCCGGGGCGTTTCCGGAAGTTTGCCGGTGATTTCCCATATCGTCGAGACGAAGTCGCTGCCGTAGGACGGCGTGAAGGTATAAGGTTCTTTGCCGGTGGTGAGCGCGTGAGCCCAGCCGATTGGCGTTGCAATGATCGAACGCTGCAGCGCCGCCAGAACGACGTCCTTTTGCGCTTGGCCAGCGAGCGGCGGCGTAGGAGGTTCGGGTAGTCCGCGCGATTTCACCGCCCAAAGGATTGCGGCTTCGAGCGGCTCAGGCGCCGCGATGCGGAGCTTGCCCGAGGCGCCGGAAGCGCACAGGTTCATACGCGAGGAAGACGCGTCGCCGTCGATGAAGTCGGGTACGGCAAAGACGGGCTGCGTTTTCGGATTGTCGTAGAGCATCGTGACGGAGCCGCGGTCGGTCGTAATCGCCGACCATGGTTGCGTGACCCAGTAAATCGACGGGGCGTAACGGAACCGTTCTTCCGTTTTAATATCGGCGGTTGACGAACTGTGCTCTCCCTTTTCAAGATACTCGACGCCGGGGAAGGTCGCCTGCTGCATCTCTCCCAGAACGCGTACGACGGGCGCATGGACCTTTCGAGGCGCGTCGAATTCAAACCCAAGCGTTTCGTCGTCGAGTCGGAATCTCAGGAAACCCACGGCGGCGGCAAGTTTTTCGTCTCGGTTTTCAGGTTTGACGTCGGTCTTTTCCGCAAACGGATCGTGCTCGGTCGACTTTTCCGAGGCCTCGTTAAGAGCTTGACGCGCCTCCTGGAAAGGAATCTCGCAGAGACTGAACTCAATTTCCCTGCCGTCGTCGGAGAGCGAGCGGAAGACGGGCGCGAGTCGTCCTTTATTCTTCACGGGGGCAAAATCGGCGGGAGCTTGTAGAAGCTCCTTAGCATAGTCGCGTTTTGGCGCGAGGATATCGGCGCCGTCGCCTTCTTCGTAAACGAGCGGCGAGATAACGGCGACGCGAACGCCGTCCCTGAAGATCTCCGCGCCGGACGCGTCGGGAGCAAATCGCACGGCGAGCTTGCCGCTCCGGAGCGTCGGCGCTTCGTCCTTGTCGCGATCGTCGCCGGGCGCCTTGTCGCACGCGGATTCGTTAAAGGCGAAATATCGACGCGAAAGCTCTTTGCCGTCGCCCCTTATTTGTGCGACGATTTCCATCTCTTCGAAGGGCCGCTTTTGGGGATAATAGCGGTCGATCACGGCTTTGTCGACAACCTCGACCGTCGATTTCGGATAGACCTTGCGGACGTCAAAGCCATAGAACTGCATATCGGCGGTCTGGCTGACATTGGGGTCGGCGGCGAGCATTTCAAAGACAAGCTTGCCGGACTCGAGAGTCGCGACGCCGAATTTCAGCGGTTCCGTCTCGATCTTGAAGAACTCGACGCGTTCGACTTCCGCGCGTCCCTTGTCGCCGCCGAGATCGAAACGCAGACGTGCGATTGGCGCGTCCACGTCGAGCGGAACGACGTAATCATGCGGCTGATCGTCCTCTTTTAACCGGAAAATCGTCGAATGAGCTTCCTCATAGGAATGGGTCGCCGTCGCGAAGAAAATCTGCCCCAGTCCCTCGTTTGTATGACTGAAGCGGATCCTGACAAGAAGCTTGCCCGCGGGAAGGTCGTTAATCATGCAAGAGAAGAAGTAGGGATCGGATCTGTTCATTTCGACAATGAGCGAACGCGGTCCGCGAGACAGCTTGACGTCGCCAAATCCTTCCCAGCCGTCGATTGTTGTTTTCGGATCGGCGAAATCGATCGTCTTAACCAATCGGTAGTTCGCCACGACAGGCGGACAGACGTCGATCGGTTCGTCCTCCGGATAGTACGGCTCATATTGTTCTTCTTCTTGCTTCTGGTCGGCGGCGGAGATGTGAGAAAAGTCGGCTCCTGTCAGCGGCCAACCGAAAACGAACAACGCGGCTATGAATGAACAAGCCGCGAACGAAGGCGCAAGACGCCAGTTTTTTCGCGTCATAACAATGATCCCTTTGCGTTGTGGACGCCGTTGAGCCCGTTGGGCGCAAGCGTCTTGAAAGATACCGCGCGACATTATACTAAAGCGCGACGTCGTTTTCCAGTTTTTCTCCCGTCTTTGATTCGCGAAAAAGAATTTCGTCGTCGCCGACGGACTCGATCCTGCGAAATTCGGTTCCGTCGAGCATGACGTAGTAGACGGTTCCTTTCTTTGCGCCGATAATCACGCCGTCTTTTTGTTCATTGACGCGCATGGGAAATGGCGCGACGATCCGACGTCCCGCGACGTCGACGACCGACGCGTCATACGGCCTCCCCTCGAGCATATTGCGCAGGATCCAAACGGACGAAGGGTTAAAAAATCCGCCGTATTTTCTCTGGGTCGCAAGATCGACGGAATCGGGCAGCAGACCGTTGAAACTCGCGTCGACGGGACCGTCGTGCAACTGGAGCTCGGCGCACGAGACAATCCCGTCGGCGAGCCTGCGCCAATCGAAAGACTTGTCGTATCTCGACAACATAACGAGGGCGTAGGCGTAGTCGAGCCCGCACCACTGCACGGGCCGCCCCAGCCATAGGGTGAGATTTCCTTCGGTCGCGCCGTAGACGGCTACGGTAGCGTATTTCATGACAGGCTCGGTTTTCGCGGGCTCCGCTTCGGGATAGTCTCGATATTGCGGAAGGTCCGGCGCCTGCCAGAGATAGACGAACGGCGTTCCTTCGATCGCCCATCGTCGCGCGGCGTTGAGGTATGTCTCATTCCCGGTCGCCTCATAAGCGGCGACGTTGGTCATAACGCATTTTGCCGCGGCGCAGACGTCAGGGGTATGGAGTGGAATTTCCCAGGTTTGGGCGCCGCGAGGCGTCTTGAGCGCGTTGATGAACGCGAGCGCCTTGAGGGCGGCGTCGAGCGTTTCGGAGTCGCCGGTGAAACGCCAGTTTTCCATGAGCTCCCACGCTTTTGTCGCGCAGTAGCCAGAAGCGTAGTCGGTTTGGTTTCCCCTGAGGAATCGTCCGTAATATCGGAAAGAGCCGTCCTCCTTCATTTCATTGAGCGTAGCTTGACGACGATTGACGAGGAGCGAGCGGAGCTTCTCAACGTCTTGCGACATAAAGAGCGAACGCCAGTCGTGAATGAACGATCCCCCGGGATCGACGCGCGGCGTTTTCGGAAGAACGCCGGAGATTCCCATGATCGTTGAGATGAAATCGGAGCCGTAGGCAGGCGCGAACATCTGCGGGGGCTCTGGCCGGAATACGGTATAGATCCACCCTTGAGGCGTCGTGATAGCCGATTTCTCAAAAGCAGCGAGAATGAACTCTTCGAGTTCGCGTCCCCGACGCGGCGGCGTTGGCAATTCCGGCAGTCCTCGTCTTTTCAGGACCCAAAGGATCGCGTCTTCGAGCGGCTCAGGTTCGACGATCCTGATCGTTCCCGAGGCGCGAGAGGCGCAAACGTTGAAGCGCGCCGTCGCGTCGTCGCCGTCGAGGAAGTCGGGAACGGCGAAGATTGCGCGCGCCTTGGGATTGTCGTAGAGCGTCGTGAAGCTGCCGCGGTCGGTCACAATCGCCGCGTAAGGTTGCGTGATCCAGAGAACGGGGGGCGCGAAACGGATCCGCGCGTCAGACGTCAGGTCCGCGCTCGACGAGCTGTGTTCTCCCTCTTCGAGAAATTCGACGCCTGGAAGGACCGCTTGCTTCATTTTGCCGAGCGCGCGAACGACCGGCGCGTGAACCGGACGATCGCAGTCGACGATGAAAGAAAGGAGATCGTCGTCGAGCCGCAGATCGAGGGAGCCGACGACTTCGCCCTCGCTTTCGGGAGCGTCGAGGGGGCGCGCGACGACGCGGTATCGGACGCCGAGCGCGTCCGGTTGGTCATTAGCGAATTCGAGGGCCAGACGCGTCGAAGAGCTCGCGCGCGCGATCGCCTCCTGCGCGGACGATTCGTCGACGATTCGCGGTTCGATAAGCTCCGCGCCGTCCCCCTCTTCGCACAGCAACGGCCAGAGAACGCCGACGCGCTGATTTCCCCGAAACAACTCCGCGCCGGTCCCGTCGTTCGCGCAGCGCACGGAGAGCGCGCCGTTTTTGAGCCAAACCGCGCGGTCGTCGGCCGACGCGGGCGCGGACTCGTTGAACGCGAAGAACCGTCGTCGTACGACGCTTCCCGTCTCGCGCGCGGTCGCGACGAGTTCGAGCGTCTCGAACGCGCGTTGTTGAGGATAGCGCAGCGTGAACGTCTCCGACCGTCCCGGTTCGAGCGTCGTTGGCGGTACGGATTCGCCCTCGGCGAACCCGAGCGCTTCGACGTCGACGGTCAGCGGGTCCGCGCCTGCGTTCCTGAGCGCGACGGAAAGGACGCCGCCGGCGAGCGTCGCCGGACCGAACCGGAGCGGTTCAAAGACAACGCTCACGAGTTCAACGCGTTCGAGTTCAATCATGCCCTCGGAGTTTCCAAGATCGAATCGCAGGCGTTCGATAGGCTTTTCCGATTCGATTGGAACCACATAATCCCGGAACGGCGTTTCTTCAGGAATCGGTCCGCCGTCGGCGCCGCGTTCCTTCGTCATGGGGAACGCAATCGAATGGACCTCGTCGATTTCGCGTCCTTTTTCCGCATAATAGAGGCGTCCGTCGTCCCACGTCGAACGTCGGAGTCGTAGTTTGACGAGCGTAAGACCCGCGGGAACGCCCTGGAGCGTTGGGGTCAGAAAGTGCGGATCAAGCTCGGTCGACGTTGCGTTTAGCGTTCGTGAACCGCGCGCGAGCGTCGTGCCGGGACTGGCAAACCAACCGTCGATCGTGGTTTGAGGGTCGGAAAAATCAAAGATCGCCGTTGTTTGCAGAGCGACAGCCTTGCGCGGGCAGATTTCGAAAGGAGGCTCGTTTTCGGGATAGCCTGGCGCGTAGCTTTTGTCGGCGCGCGCCGGTTCGTCAGCGCGTAAGGGGAGCGAAAACGCGCAGCAGAGCGTCAGCGAAAGGACGAGGACGCGGAGAGTTCGTTTGTCAAAAAGTTTCACGACGAGTCGGCCTTCATTGGAAAAACGCGTGTATTCAAGGAGAAACACGGCGTTTCTCCGAACGATCCTCTCCCATTATAATCATGCGCGCGGCGACGATACAACCTTTTTTCGGCGCTTGCGTAACATAATACGCGTGATAGAATGAAAAAACGACGTTGGTCTGTTTGACCGCCGGCGTCAAGCTCCGTCCGACGGGCTTTTCAGCGCCCCTTTCCCTTCCATTTTCCATGACTTTTGCGAATCATGAACTATAACCATAAGCCCCGAGGTTTGTATGAGCGCTACTTCAAGCGTTTATTCGATATTGTCCTTTCTCTCTTAGCGATTGTCATCCTGAGCGGATTGCTGATTATTGTCGCGATTCTGGTCAGGATATTCCTCGGTTCGCCGGTTCTCTTTAAGCAGGAGCGACCCGGGAAACACGCGAAGACGTTCAAGGTTTATAAATTCCGTACGATGCTCGATCCGCAAACGCGCGACGGGCGTAAGATCACCGATAACGAGCGGCAGGAAGCGATCCTCAAAGGGCATGTCCTCGACGTCCTTTCCGACGAAGAGCGTCTCACGAAATTCGGGCGTTTTCTTCGCGCAACGAGTCTCGACGAGCTTCCCGAACTCTTCAACATTCTCGGCGGCACGATGAGCATTGTCGGTCCGCGTCCGCTTTTGAAGATTAACGTCGGCTACTATACGCCGGAAGAGGATCGCCGTCATGACGTTCTCCCCGGACTGACAGGTCTGGCTCAGATTCACGGACGAACCGCCGTGTCCTTCGAGACGCGTTTCCGTTACGACGTCCAGTATGTAGACAACGTCACCTTCTGGAACGACCTGAGCATCGTTGTCAAGACGTTCCTGGTTGTCTTTGCGTGCAAGGACGTCGCGCAGGGAGTCGACGACGTCGAGCCGTTCACCGTCACGCGGCAGCGGCAGCTCGCGCAGATCGCCGGAATCACGTCTGACGAGGTTACGAAGCTTCCGATTGAAGAACGCAACAAGCTGCTTGTCAAACTTCAGGAGCTTCAACACGCCGCCCGCGCAAAGGAAGCCGAAGCGCGTAACGCGCAGGCGGAAGCGTGATTGCACGAAACAGCGAAACGTTCGCGGCGCAGAGTCGCGGACGTTTTTTCTTTTGGGAACGTTGCGTTTTCTGGTACTCTATGAGCAATAGACGGTTTATTAGAATTGCGCGCTTTCTTTCGTCTGTATGAGGAGAAGACGCGAAAAATTTTTGTTTTTTCCAGTCGGGAGCGTTCAGGCGGCGGCCGCGCTCTCTTATAATTGAGAATTATACCGGGGCGTAGTGTCGTCGCCGGGCGTCGGCTCTCCCTTCTGAAGTCGGCGACAACCCAGAAACCCGCGAGATTCGAGGTCCCGCATTTGGGGACGAGTAAAGATCATGCGAAGTAGGATTCAATATATTCTTGCGTCGGGCGTCTTAGGCGCGGCGCTTTGCGCGTTGAACTCCGCGGCTCTGATCGACGGCGATTGGTTGACGAGCGTCGATTTCGGAGCGCGTCAGACGTTTGCGCAGGACGACGATCCCTTTGGAGACGACTCCGAAGAAGAAGACCCTTTTGCCGTTCCCGATGAAGACGATTCGTCTAACGACTCTTTCGCCGACGAGCCGACCGTCGACGAGGACGACGACGCGGAGAGTCCGTTTTCAGACGACCCCCGCGCGGACACGCCCTTTGCTCCGTCAAGTCTTCCCGCAAACTCGACGTCAAAGGCCGAGCCTGCCGCGCAGGAAGAGCTTTCTCCCGAAGAAAAGGCGCGCGCCGACGAGCGTGCAAAATACGCGCGCGCGGAAGACGTGCCCGACGAGCTCAAGACGGAAGGGGACTTCTATGAGACCGCTAACGCGGCGGAGCTTTCCGTGCTGCGCGTGACGCCGAAGAACAACGCCGAGTGGTTTGGCGCCGCTGTTCGCGTTTCGCGCATAGGTCGTCCGGCGTTCGCGAAATTGCTTGTCGCCAA
>CACYBR010000349.1 GCA_902772705.1 uncultured Planctomycetota bacterium | reverse complement strand
TTGCGCGACTCCTTTAAAACGCTCCGCCAGCTTTCGGAGACGTTCTTCGATTCGTCGACGACGGCGACGGCGCGGCGCTTTGTGCCGGAGCTTGAGATCGACGACGCGCCGGCGCTCTCTTTCCGCGGCGTGCATCTGTGCTGGTTTCCAGAAACGGAATTGCGCAGTATCGAGCGGTCGATTCGCCTTGCCGCTTACTATAAATTCAACTATGTCGTTTTGGAATTCTGGGGCGTCTTCCCCTTTGACGCTAATCCGTCGTTGAACTGGGCGGAGTTCCATACGACGAAAGAGGACGTTCGCTGGCTCGTCAATTTGGGCAGGGAACTGGGCGTCGAACTGATTCCGCAATTAAACCTTTTCGGACACGCGCCCGGCGCGCGCGTCGCTTCCGGAAAGCACACGATTCTTGACAATCATCCGGAAATGGAGCCCCTTTTCGAACCAGACGGCTGGACATGGAATATTTACAACCCGGCGACGCGCGATTTGCTCTCCGCTTGCGTCATGGAACTCTATGAAACGTTTGACCATCCTTCCTATTTCCATATTGGGGGCGACGAAGCGGATTCGGCGGGCACGAGTCTCATAGGACGCCGCAAGGGGAATTACGGCGACGCGCTGGCGGATTGGCTGATTTATTTCCACGACTTGCTTCAAGAAAAAAACTGCCGCATGATGATGTGGCACGATATGCTGATTCCGTCGTCGGAATTCGCCGGCTACACGGCGCTGGGGAACGCGAAAACGCAAGGCGTGGTCGACAAACTCCCAAGGGATATCCTCATTTGCGACTGGCAGTATGACGCGCCGAGGGAGAAGGAGACATGGCCGACGACCTCATGGTTTATGGACAAGGGGTTCGACGTGATTCCATGCCCGTGGCGTAACGTTAAGGGAATTCAAAGTCTTGGGAAGACGGCCGTCGACAGGAAATGTTTCGGACTTCTTTGCACGACGTGGCACGTTTACTACGGCGCCGCCCTGAGGGAAATGGCGTATGCGGGCGCGCACGCCGCCTGGGGAACGCAATATCGTGGATCGGGTTGGTACGGCGCGTTCAATCGCCATCTTCGTCAGGCGCTTCAGAACGCAGAACATAAAGATTATCGAACCAACGGCGTCAACGACTGGCAGGTTCCGAGAGAAACCAACGTTCCCTGACACGCAACGCCGCGCGAATGAATCGTTTTTTTGAGAGGTTACGGCGCGGTAGTCCGAAGAGGGCCGCCGCGCCGTTTTTTGTTTCTTTGAGAAGTCGCCGCGCCGTCGCTTGAACGACGATTGCGCTTTGTCTATAATCAACGGCGTACGCTCGGCGCCGAGACGGCGTCGTTTTGATTGGAGGAGATTGCCGCTATGAATAATAAATGGAACCTTCTGACGCTTGTCGCCGCGACGCTTTTTGCGACCGTTGCGTTTTCTCCGCGCGTCGACGCCGAGGACGTCGTCGTCGACGGCAAGACGTATCGCAAGCTTTCCGTCGAGGAATATCGAGATAAAATGAAGGGGGGATGGATTGGTCAGATCGCCGGCGTCTGCTGGGGCGCGCCGACCGAATTTCGTTATTGCGGTCGTATCATTCCCGAGGCAGAAATGCCGAAATGGACTCCCGATATGATCAACAGCGCGTTCGGACAGGACGACCTCTACGTCGAAATGACGTTCCTTCGTTCCATGGAGGAACACGGGCTTGACGTGTCGATCCGTCAGGCGGGAATCGATTTTGCCAACAGCGAGTACCCCCTGTGGCACGCAAACGTCTGCGGACGCAAGAATCTGCGATGCGGAATCGCGCCTCCGAATTCGAGCCGGCCGGAATTCAGTCATTGCGCCGACGACATCGACTATCAGATCGAGTCGGACTTTTCTGGTCTGATCTCGCCGGGACTGCCGAACAACGCCGTGCGGATGGGCGAAAAGTTCGGGCGTCTCATGAATTATGGCGACGGCATGTACGCGGGTCAGTTTGTCGGAGCGCTCTATGCCGAAGCGTTCTTTGAAACAGACGTCTATAAGATTATTGACGCCGCGCTTAAGGCGATTCCCGCCGAATCGGGCTACGCTGAGATGGCGCGCGACGTACTGCGCTGGAAAAAGGAATTTCCGGACGATTGGGAAGCGTGCTGGAACAAGATTAATGAAAAGTACCAGCTCAATCCGGAATACCGGAAGTGGTCCTGCTCCGGTCCCTCCAGCGACTTTAATATTGACGTGAAGATCAACGGCGCTTACATCCTTGTCGGGCTCCTTTATGGCGACGGCGATCTCGATAAGACGATCGTTCTGGCGACGCGATGCGGTCAGGACTCCGACTGCAATCCTTCGAGCGCCGGCGGCGTCCTCTTTACGACGCTTGGATTTAAGGCGCTCCCGGAGCGTTTTTCCAAAGAGCTCGACGAAACGCGCGTTTTCAGTCATACCGCGTACAATTTCCCCGCGCTCCTGGACGTCTGCGAGAAGCTTGCGATTCAGGCGGTGGAACGCGAAGGCGGTTTCGTCAAGGAAGAAGACGGCGAAAGGTTTTTCTATATTCCTCGCACAGAGGTTGTCCCGAGCGCGCTGACCTCGTGCGCTAATCCGACGGACCAACCAGACGAATCGGCGACCGGTCGCTTTTCTGAGGAAGAACTCAAACAGCTTCGTTTCCGCGAATACAACGACGACGAGGCTCTCGAAAAGTTCTTCGGCGGCTTTAAAGTTTCGCATATGGGCCCCGACATGAATCCGGGATTCCGCGAGGAATATCGCGGCAAGAAGAACGTCTTTATGACGCATCCGGAATCGCGCGAGGTCGGCGCGGTTCTGTCGAAGCTCGTGACGCCGGAAAAGGGAGACGTTCTCTATTTGAGCGTGGCAAATCATGAGAACGTCGACGCGAAGCAGATAGGCGACTTCACGCTACAGATCAAAATCAACGGCGGAGTCGTTATGGAGACGCTCGTTTCACGCGACGCCGTCGGCGACGACGGCTGGATGTGGGTCGAGGTCGATTTGAGCAAATACGCCGGCCAACCGACGCTCGTCGAGATTGTCAATCAGCCGAACGGATGGAGCTGGGAAGCCGCGTACTTCAGCACGATAGGAATCGATAAACCGAACGTTTGCGAGGCGCCGTGATCGCCGGCGA
>CACYBR010000348.1 GCA_902772705.1 uncultured Planctomycetota bacterium | reverse complement strand
TACACGCAGTTTGACGGAAGATTCGACTTCTTCGGTCACGCCAGCACGAAGAACGAGTCCAGCTACAGCATCACGGAAGTGAGCATTCTGAACACGAACACTCAGGGCGCGGGCGACAACCAGCGGACGCAGACGTCGCAGTCTTACGCTTCTTACGACTACAACACGAACGCGAGCCGCGGAGCTGACCTCGGTTACTCCAACTGGCACTTCAAGGCCGACAACCACATCGTCGGTCCTCAGGTCGGCGCTCGTTACACGATTCACAACAATCGCTGGCGATTCTCGGGCGAAGCGAAGTACTTCGCGGGCTTCAACCGCCAGAACATCTACGGCGACGGCACCCTCGGTCTGAAGGCGATGTCTGACACGGCGTCCTCCGGCTCGGGCAACGGCAACCGTAACAACAATAACAACGGCGCCAACAACAACAATAACAACAACAATAACAACAGCAGCAGCAGCGCCTCCGGCAGCGCCAACACGAGCGAGACGGGCGGCATCCAGTCCTACACCCCGATCGGGACCGTCGCCAACGCGTTCAACTACTCCAAGCACTATGACGCTTACTCGAACGGCGTCGACGGCAAGATTGAAGCGGCCTGGAACTGGACCGAAGCGATCGGCTTCAAGGTTGGTTACGAAATGCTGTACATGGACAACATTGCCCGCGCTTCCGCGACCAACGACTATCGCATCAACGAAGACGGCACGATCTTCGGAGTCAAGTCCAAGAAAAAGGACCGCAACTTCGACGCCTTCGTCCACGGCGTTATGTTCACCGTCATGGTCAACCGCTGATTGTTAGCGACTCAACTGCGGAACGGACCTCCGCTCCGCAGCTGCGTCGAACTGAATTCTTCCCGTCGCTGGTCCTGAACGCGAAAGCGTTGAGGCTCGGCGTGCGGATCCCGGGAAGAGTCGCCGACCCACGTCGACGAAATGGATCCGCGACCCTCAAAATCCTCTTTTGAGTCATCCGACGCAAGGGGCCGAGCCCGTCCTCCAATTCAAGGCTGGCACGGAAAGAAGCTGGGAAGACCGCCCGCCCCTCGCGTTCACTCTCCGGACTTGCTGGTCTGTCAGATAAAAAGAGGCTCTGTCAGGTTCGAACCTGACGACGTCCGAGCCGGGTCCGACTCAGGACGCAGCGAGGACGCGACGAAGCGTCGCTTTGCGGCGTTTCGCGATACGCAATCTGCGAATGTCGCCTATCCGGCGACGACCAACACACTATAGCGAAGTCCAATGACGGGCGTCCAGCCGTCCGGAAAGGACGGTCTTGCGACATAACAGGCTTGAAGGGAGCGCGACGATTTCGTCCGCTCCTTTTTTTATTTCTTGTCCCGCAGGACGGAACCGCGCCTGCGCGACCTCGGCGCGGACCCGTCAGAACTCCTCGCAACCTCTTGACAACGCTCGCGACCTCAGGATAATGACGAGAGAAAATCATTGCGTAAAATATACGTCGTTACAGAGAGTTCCCCCGCGCGCCGGCGCGTTCCCTTCGCGTCGGTTCGAACGGAACGAGGTCGGTAACAACAACCCCCAGAGCCATGAACGTTTCAGCAGGTCATGACGTTAAAACGCCCCTCCAGCTCGTTCGGTCGTTAATACGACGAGCGGAGCCCGCCGCGTTTTGTCCAAAAATCCGCTTTGGCTCTGAGCGTTCCGTTCGTAACGCGTCGCGCCGTTTTATTAAAAATCCTCTTACGAATTCCTTTCGGTTCACAGCCTCCGCTGGCGTCTGCGTCCTGCGCTTACCATCTGGACGACGTCGCGGGGGTTTTTGCGTTTCTTGCCGACGGAATTCGTATGTCACGCCTTCTGGAGTCTTCCCGGCATGAAAGTTTTTCAACGTCCATTCTCATGCGCCAACGCCAAGGCGGTCGTAAAAAAACCGCTTTCCTGGACGGCGGCGGCGATCCTCGCGACGGCGCTCGCTCTCGCGGGTCTCGTCAGCCTCGTTCAGGCTCAGGACCGCGACGATCCGCCCCCTGCGACCCCTGCGAACGCCGCGAGCGACCCCGACGGCAACGACCTGCCCGTTAAATGGCTCCCCGATTTGAAGGTCCTCGAAGGCGCGCCCGCGACCACGCTCGATCTCAGCGACGCGATTCGCCTCATGTGCGACGAAGGGCGGTTCGGCGCGCCGGGCGAGGTCGCGCCGGAAAACGTCGAAATCTCCGTCGTCGACGGCCAGAACGACTTCGCCGACCTCGTCGTCGACGGCGAGAAGCTCACCGTCGCATGGAAGCCCGGCGCCGTCGGAAAAGCCACGATCCTTGTCAAAGCGACGCCAAAGGACGACGATTCTGAGCGCGCCTATATCTCGTTCCGCGCCGAAAGCTGGCGACCAGACTACCTCATGATCCTCATGATCGTCCTCGGCGGCGGCGGACTCTTCCTCCTCGGAATGAAGCGCATGTCCGAAGGACTTCAGGCGCTCGCGGGCCGTCGTCTGCGCAAATTGATTTCGGTCTTTACGAACAACCGCTTTCTGGCGCTCGGGGTCGGCTTTGTCGTAACGACGCTCGTTCAGTCGAGCACGGCGACGTCCGTCATGGCGCTCGGATTCGTCAACGGCGGGCTCATGACGCTCTCGCAGGCGATCGGCGTGCTCATGGGCGCCAATATCGGCACGACGACGACCGGCTGGCTCTTTACCCTCAACCTGGGCCAGTATGGTCTGCCGCTTCTGGGCGTCTCGGCGCTCTTCTATCTTTTCTGCAAGAACAACCGCGTCCACAACGTCTCGATCTTCCTCCTCGGACTCGGCATGATCTTCTTCGGACTCGACATGCTCAAGACGGGGCTCGAGCCGCTCTCGGACGCGCCGCAGTTCTCCGCGCTCATCAACGCGTTTCGCGCAACGTCGATGGTCGGCGCGATCATGTGCGTCCTCATCGGCTGCGTGACGACCGTCGTCGCCCACTCCTCGGCGGCGACCCTCGCCATCACGATGACGCTCGCCTCGCTCGGCGCGCTCGACCTCAATTCGTCCGCCGCCATCGTGCTGGGCAGCAACATCGGAACGTCGCTCACCCCGCTGCTCGTCGCGATCGGAGCCCCGTGCACGACGCGGCGCGCCGCCTATTTTCACGTCCTCTTTAACACGCTCGGGGTCGTCTGGGTCATGCCGATCTTCTTCCTGATTCTCATTCCGACGGTCCAGGCAAGCGGCGCGCTCTTCCATCTCGACGTTCCCGGACAGATCGCGTTCACGCACACGCTCTTCAACGTCGCCAACACGATCGTGTTCCTGCCGCTCGTCGGTCCGATCTCGAGGTTTCTGGAAAAACACGTCGTCGACAAGCCCGCCTCCGCAAAGAAAGAGAAGAAGGACGCGTTCGTTACGACTCGCCTGAGCGCCGACCTCCTCCAGGTCGTCCCGAGCGCGATCACGCAGGCCAACCGCGTCGTGCTCGGCGCCTTCGACGACTGCTTGACTCTCTCGCATTCCCTCAAGTTGCTCTTCGACGAAAATTTCCAGAACGAAGAACGCGTCGAGGAAGCCTTCGAACTCGAAAGAAGACTCGACGCTATTCAGGATGAAACGATCCTCTTCCTCTCGCAACTCTACTCCATGCGCCTCTCCGAAGACGACGTCGATCAGGCGCTGCGTCAGACCAGAGTCGTTCAGGAACTCGAAAAGGTCAGCGACTACCTCGTCGCGATTCTCAAGTCGTTCCTCAAACTTAAAGAGAGCGAGCTCCAGTCCCCCGATATCCTCAACGAGATTTTCAACGTAAACTCAGAAAACGTCGTCGACGCCCTTCAATGGCTTCAAAAGTTGTTCCGGGAAGATTCCCAAATCGTCGTCAAGGATATGTACAAGCGCCGAAACCTGTACGTCAGCGCGGCAAAGGCCGAACGCGACCGGTATGTTAAGATGATGTACTCCGAGCGGTTCGACCCGAACGTCATCGTCGCGATCGACGCGCAGCTCACTTTCTGGCGTCGTATCTACGAGCATCTCGTCAACATCGGCGAGGCGGAAGCCTCGAACGCGCGACGACCCGCGACAAACGCCGACGCGACGCGACGACGCGTCCCTCAGGCGTGACCGCGCGATCGCGCTCGGTATGAAACAGCGGCGCCCTGATTTCTGTTCAGGACGCCGCTTTTCTTTGCGCAAACGCGCGCCGCTCGCAACCTCGAACGACGATTTCCAGCGCCGACACGATTTCACGTCGCCTGCTTCCGCCTCGTCCGTTTCAGACGCTCGCGACGTGACGACGTCGCAATCGGAGAACGTCGCGACGACCGTCGACGCGTTACGGAACTCAAGCCGCCGCGAGAAGTCTCGATTCGGACCGATCTGAAAAAAAAGGGGAAAGGTCGACCCTTTCCCCTGACAAGGTTGAATTCGCGCAAACGCCGCGCGACGCGTGTTTCAGCAGTCGAGCGTTTCCAGCGTTTCGACGGAAACGGACGCGGAAACGGACGCGACCTTCGTGGACGCCCCGTAATCCTTCGCCTGCTGCGACACGATCACGATCGTGCTCACGACGCTGAAGATCGTCGCAAGCGCGAGGAAGAAGTCAAAAAGACTGATCGGGCGCTGACGAAGGTGCGAAAGAAGCATGATCGGAACAAGAAGCGCGAAGAGCCCGAGAACGTCCAAAACGATCAGGTAGGTCGCGCACGACGCGCCCGCGGTCATGAACGCGAACGCGTTGGCCGCCGCAAGCGCGACGATCAGAAGAATCAGCAGCAGGAAAACGGGCGCGGGCGACGCGACGTAACCGCTTTTAGGCGCCTTTTCCTTCTTTGGCGCCTTCGGAGCCTTCTCTTTGCGCGCCTTGGGAAGCTTTTCCTTCTTGGAAGCCTTCGGCGTCTTCCCCTTCTTCCCTTTCTTGCCCTTGCCAATCGACTCTGGATCAAGAACGGGTTCGGCGACGGAAGATTCCTCCTCAACGGGAATGATGGCGGAACTTGACGATTTGGGGGCCTCGTCAAGAGAAGCGAGAGGATCGACCGACCCGCTCACGCTATTGTCAAAAGAAGCGAACGGATCCGCTCCGTCTATGGAAGAGGAACCCTGGAGATCGCTCTCAAACCCCGAAAGAAAATCGTCTTCCATATTGTTGGTATTGTCGTCAGGCACGTTTGATTCTCCGAATTTGACGCGCGTTCGCCAGACGTCGCGCCTGGCACGCTAAGTTTTGAAACCCGAATTGCGCTAAAATTACATATATTGCGTCCTTTGAGCGCTTTCATGCCGACCATTATAAACCAAAAGATTAAAAAATCCAGAACAAAGCGTCTAAATCTTACCCATATTTCTTATTTTTACCAAATTCATTTTTGAAAGCTGCGCTTGAAACGTCGTCGCGGCGGCGGATAATCAAAACGAGCGCCGACGTCTTTAAGGGCGCTTCATGAGCGGCGGCAAGAGCGCAGGAGGAGAGAATAATGTCTGGATCGTCGAAAAAGCTGCCTCGTCGACCGAAAAAATCTGAGGTCGCGCCCGAAAACCTGTGCAATTTCTGCAACGGCAAATGCTGTCGTTATTTCGCGATTCCGATCGACAAGCCGACGAACTACGAGGAATTCGACGACGTGCGATGGTATCTCTATCATGAGCGAACGAGCGTCTTTGTCGAGGACGGGTCATGGTTCATCATCGTCCATAACTCCTGTAACGCGCTCGACGAAAACAATCGATGCCGAGATTACGCGATCCGACCTCAAATTTGCCGGAATTATTCCACGTCGAAATGCGAATACGACGACCTCTTCCTCTTTGAGCAGTATTTCGAGACCCCCGAGCAGATCGAAGAATACGCCAACGCGATCCTCGGTCCGCGACCCGGCGACTCGTTCCGAACCCCCAAACCGTCGCGAAATCTGCCGCTCCTCTGAGCCCCCCGGACCGGTACGATTTCGACTCTTTACTCTCCGGACGCGAATTGTTACAATGAGGCGATACGGAGCAGTTTTCCCTGCCAGCGCGAAAAAAACGTCGCCGTCGGCCGCGGTCGTCGATCGCTGAAATTGCCACGCCCGGAGAAAGCCCATGAACACGCTGAAGTCTCTTTTCCTCGCGGCGATTGTCGCCGCCGCGCCCTTCGTCGTCGGGCGCCTGTGCGCGCAGACCCCTGTCGCGACGGAAGAACTGCCGACGACCCCGATCTCCGTGATCCTTGACGCCGACGTTGGAAGCTCGACGGACGATCTCTTCGCTCTGATGATGCTGCATCAGTACGTCGACGAAGGGGTTGTAAGGCTACTCGGCGTCGTCTGCGACCGCGAAGGGGAAAAGAACGCCGAAATGATCGACCTCCTCAACGTCTACTACGGTCATCCCGACGTTCCGATCGGGCTGGAACGCGACGGCGTTAAGAATCCGCGCGTCTTCATTCCGTACTCCGGAATCGTCGATCTCAAGGACGACGACGGCGCGCCGCTCTTCAAACGCGCGCAAGACGGCGACGCCTTTCCCGACGGATACAAGCTCTATCGCAAGCTCCTCGCCGAGGCGGAGGACGGGTCGGTCGAAATCGTCGCAATCGGCTTTGTTACGACGCTTTCGAAGCTGTTCGACTCCGAAGGGGACGAATACTCGCCGCTGACGGGGCTCGAACTCTTCGCCCAAAAAGTCAAAGCCGTCTATCTTCAGGCAGGTCGCTTTCAGGCGGGCGACAATCTCAGCGGCTACAACATGCGCGCCGCCGCTCACGATTCCGAGAACTTCTACGGCAAATTCCCCAGAAACGTCCAGATGCGGCTGTCCCCCTCTTACGTCGGCGACTTCATGGACTATCCGCCCGACGACGTTCTCGCCGACCTCTCCTATACCGAGCTCAATCCGATCAAATCGGTCTATGCGAATTACGACTGCGACACGGGTCAGCGCATGTGGGACGTCAACTGCGTCCTGAACGCCGTCGAGGGAGACGAAATCTATAACCTCTCTCCTCGAGGGTGGGTGACGTTCGTCAATCGCGGTAAGTATTCGGAAATGTACTTCGAGGAGGATCCGCAGGGAAACGCGCGCTATCAGCGGCTCGGCGACTCCTACGACTGCCAGAGCAAGGTCATGACAATCCGCAAAATGACGCGGGTCGTTCCGAACCCGTCGTCCATGACGATCGAATCGCCGCAGCCGCAGCTCGTCGGCGAGCAGGCGCGCGCATGGGCGAGCGAGCGTCTCGGACTCCTCGCCGACCGCTATATGGGCTCCGCGCGCAACCGCCTCGACCCCGACAAGGTCCGCGACCTCTTCTATCCGCTTGGGTACACGGGACCAAACTGGAAGGATTACGAAGACGCCGAACGAATCGTCGTGGACGAGATCTTCAAGCGCATGGCGGAACGAGCCGTTCGCCAGGGCTGCGACGATCTCGTCGTAGTCGCCGGCGTCCCTGGATGCGGCAAGAGTTACACCGTTCGCGAGCTGGGACTCGACGACGCGGGGCTCGTTTACGACGCCGCGCTCACGGAAGAAGGACGTTTCGACGAGCTCGTTGGAATCGCGCGCGACGCGGGTCTGAAAAAGCTCGTCGTGATCCCCGTCTACAACGACGTCCTCACCTGCTATCAGAACACGATCCTCCGGGGTCAGACGACCGGACGCTATACCACGCTCGAATATATGGTCCGGTCTTTCCGCTCAAACGCCGGCTGGCTCCGGAGTCTGCGCGAACGCTATCCCGACGCGGAGATCATGCCCGTTGACTGCTCCGGCAACCGCGGGGTCGTCCGTGTCTCGCTCGACGAGGCGCTCGGCTGGAACTACGAGGTGGGCGGCACAGAGCTCCGCGGGCTGCTCCTCTACCTCCAGGGTCTTCTCAATCGCGGCGAGCTCGAAGGCGAACTGACCGCCTCGGCTGCGGGCAATCTCCTCGCGATTCCCGGGATGGACGAGGAAAACGAGCAGCTCGCGCGGGAAACCGACCAGAACGTGCGCCGTATCGTCGAAGCGAGCCGCATGAAGTATTGACCTTACTGGAGAACGACAATCATGACGCTGACTGATAAACTCAGGGAACTCGCCGCCGAACTTCTGCATGATCAGGGCAAAGCCGTCGTCGACAAGGCGTTCGGGAACGGAAAAGCGGCGTCGTTTGTCAAGGAAGCCGTCGGCGAGCTTCTTGGCGGCGACGGCGCGAGCAAGACCGTCGCGTTCACGACGATCCCTGAGAATCTCGCCGAGCTTCAGGCGACGCCAGAAGCGGCGCTCGCGACCCCTTACGACGCGGTCGCGCTGACCCTCGCCGCGCTGTCCTCTTTTGAACGCGATCCGCAGGCCGTATGGGAAATGCTCGATTTCCTCAAAGGGCCGGAAGACGTGACCGAAGGAGAAAAGCAGTTCATTACCGAACGCCTTCGGAACAAAGGGTATAAGATTCGTTCCTTCTTTCGGGGCGCGACGCCCGAAAACAACTACGCGCCAACGACGCCATGGACCGTCGTCGTGTCCGCGAATCCCCGTTCCTTCTCTCAGGAACGCTGGGCGACGCTCTACGTTCAAAGCGGCGGCGCGGATTCGCCCCGGGAGATTCGGCTGCGCCAGAAGCCGTCGACCGGACAGTGGTTCGTCAGCGAAATCATGTGCCTCGGCGATATCCGCCTCCCTAAGGACGAGGACAAATGGGCGTGACCGTCCCCTGAGCCGACCGCGTCCATGCAAACGACAAGCCGCCTGGCGCTACCCGCGTCAGACGGCTTGCTTTCTAATCGTTTAGAGACGGACGTCATTCGCCGCTCGGCTCGCGCCATTTGAAGGAACAGGTCCCCTTCGCCTGAAGCGTCGCGACAAACTCTTCCCCTCCCTTGACACGGACGCGTATCGCCCGCGGCTCGTCCGTCTCGTTGAGCGTTACGAGCGCGTAGCTCCCGTCCGGATTCACGAACGCGCACGCGTAAAAACCGGCGTCCGGTCCTCGCCGACCGACCGCGACGCGCTTCGCGCCCGGCAAAACGACCTTCGAAAAATGACCGATCTCATAAAAATGCGAGTATCGTTCCACCGACTTATGATCCGTCGTCGAAAGGTTCGCCGCACCGTAGCACGACTGGCAGCCGCCCGGGCGATTCGGGCCCTTCTGATCGTCGAGCAGAAAGTTCCAGACGACGATTCCCTTGCAGTCGTAATTCATGACGCCGATCCCGACCTCGCGCATGAACCACATGAGGTCGCCCCCAAACGAATAGCCCCAGTCTCCGATCGACTGCTCCGTGAACCATAGACCCTTGTCCGGACGCGCGTCGCGAACGCGCTTCATCTCCTCCTTGTTACCCCCGTACGCGTGATACGCGGCGCCCGCGAGATATTGCGACGCCTCCTCGTCCTCGTAGATATGTAGCGGATAACCGTACTGATCGCGACATTCAGGCTTGTTCGAGTCGTAGTTGAAATTATGGTCGAACGCCATGATGATCGTGTCGAGCCCCGCGGCGCGAAGCTTCGGTCCGAGGACCTTCACGAACTCCTTCTGCTCCTGCCACGTCATGAAGAGGGACGCCGAGTTCCCGCGATTGAGCGGCTCGTTCTGCATCGTGATCGCGTAGATTTCGATTCCCTCGCCGCGCATCGCCTCAAGATAACGTACGAAATAAGTCGCGTAATCCTCGTAATATTTCGGGTTAAGCTGACCGCTCGTCCAGCGCGGATACGGCTGGAGTTCTTCAAGATTATTGACCTTCATCCACGGAGGACAGGTCCACGGCGACGCCATGATCTTAAGCCCCGGATTGATCGCGAGAATCTCCTTGAGCGCGGGGATCACGTATTCCTTGTCCTCGGGAGAAAGCGCGAAATGTTCGATCCCGGGCTCGTCGCAGAGCGAAAACTCGCTCAGCGAAAAATCGGAGCAGCCGATCGAGACGCGCACGAAGCTATAGCCCAGCCCTTTCGTCGGAGAAAACGTCTCGACAAGGAGCGCCTGCCGCGCGTCCTCCGGCATACTCAGAAGATTGACCGCCGTCGAGCCCGTAATCGCCGCGCCGAATCCGTCGACCGTCTGGAACGTCTTCGCTGGATCGAGCGTGAGGATAACGTCGGAATCGAGGACGGGCCTCTGGGAACTGAACCCGGTCGTCTCCTTATGGAACAGCCGCGCCTTATTCGCCGTCGTCTCGTACGACACGACCATGCCGGCAGGGTCGAGCGACTCGTCGAGTCCCGCGATCGGCTCCCACGGATTGTCCGCCCGAGCGACCCCGACGCACAAAAGCGTTGACGCCAGAGCCAGATAAAAAAACACGCGCATCTTTCGCCTCTCCTACAAATCATTAAACGTAACCGCATATCGGAATAGCGTCTGGCGCGATCCCGACGCGTTCTATTGTCCATATTTTTAAGAGAATTAACAGAGCGAGGAGAAGAAAGACGCCTGGCGCCAATATTAAAAGCTATTTGTTTCAACAATCTTTTTCACAAAACGCTTGAAATCCTAGCTCGGAATGTCTAATTCCATCTAATTTTTAAATCGGAGAGAATCAGCGCGTTTTTCGAATCTCTCATATCCATAACCTTCTGTGCGGTATCAAGACATTCGAGCACCGCGACCAAGGCGGACGTCCGAAAGAGCTTTTATATCATCAGCCTGCATATCGTATGCCCTCCTTTATCACATTCCGGTAATACGGAAGGATATCAGAGTATCTTCTGAACTGTTCCAGCGGTTTTACTGTAATCGAAACAGTAACGTCGTGTTCAAGGCTTAATTCGCTGTTTATTGCAGACGCCTTGCTTCTGAGCCCGGCAAGAGCTTCGGGCTCCATATCGACGGTTACGAGAATGTCTATATCACTCTCGTCGTCGTAATCGCCGCGAGCGTAGGAGCCATAAAGATAAGCGTCGGTCAATTTGTCGGCAAATAAATCGCCGCACATCTTATACGCTTGTGAAAAAATATCTAGCGCCTGATCTCTGGTACGCATATCCATTCCCCCTGTTCTTAATCCTCCTCCTTATTGTACCACAGATTAGAAGGGATTGTCAACAGTTGCGGCCATTCCTGGCGTCTACCAGATTAATAAAGGTTCAAGACGTCTTTGCCGACGAGTCAGCAAGCCAAGTTGTCTTGAACCAATAAAAAAACCGACGTTCCAGGATATTTCGCGGAACGTCGGCTTGCTGGTTAACGGTTCGGCGTTTGTTGAATCTTACCTGATACCGTATTTCTCAATGACGTAGTCCATGTCCTTATCGCCTCGACCGGAGAGATTGATGAGGACGGAGCCTTTGCCCATCGTTTTCGCGAGCTTCATCGCGTACGCGACGGCGTGAGAACTCTCGATCGCCGGGATGATTCCTTCCATCTTAGAGAGCTCGAAGAACGCGTCGATCGTTTCCTCGTCGTTAATGACGTCGTATTTGACTCTGCCGAGATCGTGCAGGAACGCATGTTCCGGACCGCTGGACGGATAGTCCAGCCCGCTGGCGACCGAATAGACAGGGGCGGGGTCGCCGTTTGCGTCCTTGAGCATAATGCTGTTGAAGCCGTGCATGACGCCCTCTTCGCCGTAGGTGAGGCTCGCCGCGTGATCGCCCAGCTTTTCGCCCCTTCCGAGAGGCTCGACGCCGTAGATCTCGACGGGATCGTTGAGGAATCCGGAAAAGAGCCCCATGGCGTTGGAGCCGCCGCCGACGCACGCGACAATTGCGTCTGGCAGTTCGCCGGTCATTTCAATAAACTGCTCTCTCGCTTCGATTCCGACGACGCTTTGGAAATCGCGAACCATCATCGGGAACGGATGCGGACCG
>CACYBR010000347.1 GCA_902772705.1 uncultured Planctomycetota bacterium | reverse complement strand
TGACGCTCAGGGCGACCATTAGTATCCCAAGGACAATAAACGTGCAATATGGAACGATCTTCAAAAGAACGAACCAACCGCTTCTTCCAATATCGTGAAGCCGGCGCACGCCAACGCAAATTCCTGGACTCGCATAAACGAACCCCAGTATCGAAGGAACAAGCATGCACAAGCTGCCCACGCCTTCGTTTATCCCGGCAAGCCAGCCTCCCAGCATGAGGGGCGCCCAGTACGTCAAAAAGACAAACAGAACCCAGTACCAGTATTCAGAACGACTTGCACGACCGCGAAGGCTGGAATATTTGCGAAAGCAGGTCGCAACCGCCCCGCCAAAGCCCGGAATATCAGGCGCGTCAACGTCATATCGTCGATTATTTTCATACTGGGTTCCGACTGCGTAGGGATTATTAACGCTCTCCGCCTTAACAATCGGCGCGCCGCAATTGGAACAGAATCGATCAGATTCTTCAACAACGTTTCCACAGCGATTACAATACATTCTCTGCCCTTTGCCACTTCCTCTCTTGACTTGACCAATTCCCCCTCCATATGCCCACGTCGTTCACGGCGCGCATATGGCAAGGGAACGCTTACCGGGTTCAATTCCCCAACGAAACAGGAAACATGCAACTAACCGAGCGTTCCGCAAATGAACACGTTTTCAGGCGTCGGATTCTTTGCCCTCGTTCAACCGGGAACTCTGTTCCGCCTCGTAGAATTTGTCGATCTTGCCCGGCTTGACGCACAAGACGATGAACACGATAAGGACGACGAGCCACACCCAAAAAATTACGCTTGCCGCGTTATACCGCCCCAAAGCGTTAAACGACGCCGAGCCGATCGGTAGGAGCGGAACGCCAAGAAGAAACGGCGTCGCAAGCCAGCCAGCGTCATGAAGACGGCGTGAAACGACGGCTATCGTTGGAATCAGGAAAATCATACAGACGATGAGAGTAATTCGTCTGAAGCCGACGTATATCGTCAAAAGGAAGGACCAACTCGTCCTGGAGACTAAATCATCGAGGAACTTGGCGCCACAGAACGCGCCGCAATAGCTCGCAACAATAACCGCCTGAAGCGCTATCCAGTACCAAAATTCGGAGCGACTCGAACGTCCTAAAAAGCTCCAGTTGTTCCAGCACGCCCAAATCGCGTCGCCAAAGGAGCGTTCTCGCGCTGGCGCCAACTCGTCGTTCGCGTCGGGCTCCGGCGAAACGACCGACACGAGCTCTTCTGGCGCCTCCGTCACAGATTTCCCGCAATGCGCGCAGACCACGGCGTTCCCGGCGTTTAACGCCCCGCAATGACGGCAGTACGCGTTTTCTGCATGAGTCGCGGTTGGCGTTTCGGCGGCTCTTTTTCTTTTTCTGACCGCGCGACGACGCAACGTTTTGACGTCGATCCCGTTCTTTTTCCCCGGACGGCAAAGAATTATCGGCAAGTAGATAAGGCCCAAAACCATGATCGCCGCGAGGAGTAGAAAAACGATCTGGTCAAACGGGGCGCCCAGAAGGTCGCCGGAAGCATCGTGCAATATCCCTAGCGCCGCAAGGAGAACATATGGAACAATCACCCAAAATAAACTTGTTACGGATTTTCCTATGTCGTGCAACCGTCGTATCGTGACAAAGAGCGTTGGAAGAATGCAAATAGCTCCCATGATAAGCGAGGCGTAGCCTATCTCTTCTGCAACGTCAATATCCCACAACTTCAACGAAAAATACCAAAACTTATTGTCTAACCAAAGCGCCAAAATGAAAGGCGCGCCGACGGCCAAGACGACAAAGAGTATCCAGTACCAAAACTCGCTCCGGCTAGCCCTGCCCTTCGGGGTCCATGTAACAAGACACGTTCTCGCGGCGCTAATGAAACTTCTCCGAACAGCGGGCTGATGATAAGCGTCGTTCATCGTCGACTCTACGCCCACAAAAAACGGATTAACTCCGTCGCTGTTTTGAAAAGGCTCGCCGCAATTTTCGCATTTGGAGGTCGTATCGTCGTTGTAAGCTCCGCAGTTATGGCAGTACAAGGCAATATCTCCAATGGAAAAAACAAAGAAAAAGAATTTCCTGAAACCTGTCGTTCGAGCCGAGCAACGTCATCCATTCTACCCTGTGGCGCGTGGAAAATCAACAAAAAACCGGCCCGACGACAGATTCTTTGTCGCCGTGCCGGTTTACGAGAATCGAAAACGCTCTGCGAACGCTCAGAGCTTGTTGCAGATTGCGTCGGCCATCTCCTGAGTTCCAACGGCGGTCGGATCGTTGCGGTCGGCTTTAAGGTCGTAGGTTACGTCCTTACCCTCGCGAATAACCTCCGCGACGGCGTTTTCAAGACGATCGGCGGCGTCCGTTTCATTCAGATGACGGAGCATAAGAACGCCGGAAAGAATGAGAGCGACGGGATTAACCTTATTAAGCCCCTTGTACTTTGGCGCGGAGCCGTGGGTCGCTTCAAAAACGGCGCAGTCGTCGCCTATATTGGCGCCCGGCGCGACGCCGAGTCCGCCGACGAGACCCGCGCAAAGATCGCTCAGAATATCGCCGTAGAGATTCGGCAACGCCACGACGTCGTAGAGTTCCGGCTTCTGAACAAGCTGCATGCACATATTGTCGACGATGCGTTCGTCGAATTCAATCTGCGGGAAGTCCTTCGCCACGTTGCGCGCGGTTTCGAGCCACAAACCGTCGGAAAACTTCATGATGTTGGCCTTGTGGACGACCGTAACCTTTTTACGATTGTTCGCGACCGCGTATTTGAACGCCGAGCGAATCAGGCGATCAGACCGTGAAACGCTGATCGGCTTGATCGAAACGCCCGTCTCTTCATAGCCGGTCAGAATACCGCGTCCGGAAACAAGGCGGTTGACGTCCGCTATCAGTTCTTTCGTCGATTCCGCGCCCCGCTCAAATTCCACGCCGGAATAAAGATCTTCCGTGTTCTCACGGAAGATAACAAGATCGACGGGAACGGAGCTGAAGTACGACCGAACGCCGGGATAATATTTGCAAGGGCGAACGCACGCGTAAAGGTCGAACTCCTGACGAAGATGAACGTTAATACTGCGGAAGCCCGTGCCGACCGGCGTCGTGATCGGAGCCTTGAGCGCGACTTTATTGCGGCGTACGCTCTCGAGTACCGCCGGCGGAAGGGGATTGCCTGTGCGTTCCATGACGTCGACGCCCGCTTCCTGAACGTCCCAGTTGATCTTAACGCCAGTCGCGTCGACGCATTTGCGCGCCGCTTCCGCGAGTTCGGGTCCCGTTCCGTCGCCAGTGATTAACGTAACGTCATAAGCCATTATATAACCTCTCGTTATTAACAGGGTAAACGCAATCGTCGCGCGCCCCACGCTGCGAACGCTCTCGACTCTTACTATCGTTTTAAAAATAACATAACGCGCCGCGCCGACAAGGCGCCGCGTTTCGTTTAACGCGTCAACGGAAGACGCTCGCCTTCATCGTATAGGGGATTGTTCCCGATTCGCCGCGCCAGTCGGGATTGACCGAAAGAACGCCCCCTACGGCGACAAGCTTATTCGCCTTGTATTTGACCGTATGACCACGCTCCATCTGAATCCCGATCATATCTGCAGGATTCGTGCCCGGAGAGCAATACTGACAGTGTCCGAGCGTCCGCACAAGCGTAAAGGCTTCTATCCCCGCATGTTGCTTCGTCGGATACATATAACCTTCTATATAGACCTTGTGCCCGTCGAGCGTCTTGATTTCGTCGGCAATCTCGCCGTCCTTCGTCAACGCCATGCTGTCAAAGGGAACAATCTGATATCCCGGAGGCGCTGAAACGTAGTACGAATAGACGCGCCACGACGTCGTCGCGACGACGAGGACCGCGCTGAGAATCACCGCTGTCGTCGTTATCGCGCCGCCGGATATCTCCTCCGGCGCGCGCATGATTTTGCGCTGGGCGAGAATTCCAAGCACGAGCCCTAAAACTGCGGCGAGTATGAACGGAGTCCAAAAGAACCCAAGAATACCGAAGATCGCCGCGACCAGCGCTTCAACGCCAAGCGT
>CACYBR010000346.1 GCA_902772705.1 uncultured Planctomycetota bacterium | reverse complement strand
TTCATCTCCGACCAAACGGGACTTGCCGACGGTAAACCTAAAGGACGCGACGGTCGTTCTACTTTCCGCGTCGACTGCGAATATTCCTATGAAAAACTCTTTGACTATGGATACATTCCGATCGCGCTCAAGAAGATTGACGACGCCGCTCACGAGATCCAACTCTTTAACGGCAAGGATCTCGAAGGTTGGGACGTCTGGATCAGAGGCGCTGGCGGTCCTAATATCGACCCCAAAAACGTTTTTACAGTTCAGGATGGTATTCTCCATGTCAGCGGCGAAGACTACGGTGGAATTCAGACAAAGGGTTCTTATTCCAACTATCGTCTAACCGTTGAGTACAAGTGGGGTGAGAAGACCTATGGTTCCAAAATCGGCAAAGCGCGCGATTCTGGCGTTCTGATTCATTCCTTTGGCAAAATTGGCGAGTTCGGAGGCGCATGGAGCAAATCTGTCGAAGCAAACGTCATCGAAGGCGGGGTCGGTGATTTCTGGATCGCTGGCGGACCAGGCGACGGAATCTCCGCCACCTGCGACGTTGTCGAAATCAACGGCAAACGTGTCTTCGATCCGAAAAATGGCAAGCCTGTCACGATCACGACCAACGCCGACGGCAATTTCCAGCGTCTTGGTAAGAATCCCAAATGGGAGGATGTAACTGACGCCGTTCATTATGGAGACGTCGAGAAGAAAAACGACTGGAACGAACTCGTCATCTACGCAGTTGGCGATGAAATGCAAATCTATCTCAACGGCAAATACGTCAACCGTATCTATGGACTTAAACAAACCGAGGGAAAGATCCAGCTTCAATCGGAAGGGGCGGAAATCCTTTATCGTCGCGTCACGCTACGTCCATGGGACGAACCGCTCGAATGATTTTCACGTGTTCTAATCCTGATAGATCATATTAAAAGGAGAGGCGTTCAGAATAAAACTGAACGCCTCTTCCTTTAATACAACTGTTCAAATGAAGTCGACTACCCGGCGATCAACTCTTCCAGCGTGTTGGTGAGCGTTTCAAAACGCTTCATCGCGGTTTCAATCGCGTCAGGCTTTTCCATATCGACGCCTGCTCCGCGAAGAATGTCAAGCGGCGCCGCCGAAGAACCAGCTTTGAGAAAACCTAAATACGCGTCGCGTTCAGCCTCGCCGCCGCCGAGGACGCGGTCGGCAAGAGAAATTGCCGCCGACAGTCCCGTCGCGTACTTGTATACGTAAAACCCGCGATAAAAATGAGGAATACGCAGACATTCCAATTCCAACGCGTCGTCAATAACAAAATCGGGACCAAAGTACTCATTAAGGACGTCTCGATAGACCTTACGGAAAACGGCGGCGGAAAGCGGCTTGTTCTCCTCGGCTATCGTATGAGCGCGGCGCTCAAATTCTGCAAACATTGTTTGACGGAAAATCGTCGCTCGAATCGAATCAAGTTCGCGATTCACAATCCACGCGCGCGTCTTATTATCCGTCGCCTCGTTGAAAAGATAACGTGCAAGAAGTTGCTCGTTGAACGTACTCGCAATCTCGGCAAGAAAAATCACATAATCATAGTAACGATACGGCTGTGTTTTGGCAGAGTACCAGCTGTGCATCGAGTGCCCGCCTTCATGCGCCAGCGTGAAGACGCTCTCGATTAGAGTCGGCTTGTAATTGATCAGAATGTAAGGCGAAAAATCGTAGCCCGGACAACTGAACGCGCCGCTTTCCTTGTTTTGATTCTCGTAGCGGTCGCACCAACGATCTGTCGTCATGCCACGAGTAAACGTTTCGACGTACTCCGTCCCAAGGGGCGCCAAAGCCTTAACAATCGTCTTAACTGCGTCGTCCCAGCTATAGTTAACGCTAATATCAGAAAGAATCGGGACATAGACGTCGTAGAAGTGTATCTCATCAAGATTCATGAGCTTCCGACGGAGCTCATAATAACGATAGAGCGCTGGAAGCGACTTGCGAACAACATTTGTCAAATTCAGGTAAACGTTCTCAGGAATCTCCTCGTTGTACATCGCCGCCTGAAGAGAATTCTCGTATCCACGCGCTTTCGCGTAGAAAACGTCCTTGCGAATCGAACCTTCAAGTAACGAAGAATAAGTATTTTGACGCGCTTCATATTCGGCGTAAAAAGAGTCAAACGCGTTTTTACGGACTTCACGGGAAGGAGACTGCAGAAACAACTGGAACGTTTCATGCGTCAGAGGTTGCGACTTGCCAAGCTCGTCTTTGACGGACGGAAACTTTGTTTCCGCGTCGTTGAGCAACCGGAAAGTTTTCGAAGGAACGTCGGCGAGTTCGCCCATCGAAGCAACGAGCCGTTCTTCGTCTTGAGAAAGGGTGTGCTTTTTGAGCCTCAACAACCGTTCAAGTTTGACTTTCCAGGGCGCAAGTCGTTCATCCGCCAAAAGAGCCTCCCACGCGTCGTCTGATAACGCCAGAAGTTCTGGGTTGACGAAACTTGCTCTTTCAGCCGCCATATTAGCGGCAAGACTGAACGAACTCTTCATCTCCTGATACGTTGTGTTGGCAAGATCTTCGGTGGATTTCAGGAACGAGTAGACTCCCAGTTTATCGGCTTCTCTTGAAAGGTCTTCCTCATAGCGGAAGAAATCAATCAGTGTTTCGACGTTGGAAAGCTTACCCTTATAGGAACTTATACGTTCCGCAAATTTCTTCCAATCCTCAAAGTCCTCTTGCCACTTTTCGTCAGATTTGTAGATTCTCGTCAAATCCCACGTATCAGCGACAGCGACGTCGGCTCTCTTCTTAAGCTCAGATTCCATTGTCTGGTTCTCCCGGCTGAATGTCGATAAAAGGGGCGTGAAGATTCCTCTTCGCTACGCCCAGCCTTGCGGCGTGCCAATCATTCTAACGGCGCCATTTAACGGCGTCAAACAGTTCTTTCAAAACGCGAAGACGTTCACTGTCCCGCTTCGATACGTCTAATAACGTCGTTGCATGAGATAATCTTTTCGACAAGATCGCCCGGCGCAAACCAATACTGATTCGTTGATTCAAAGCCAATGCGCGAATCCTTGAGCGTCGCGGTCAAGGCTCTTCTCGCAAGTGAAATCTCGTCTCTGGCAATTTCGATCATTCTCTTTTCGATTTCAGAAAGATGGAGCGCTTTTTCCTCCAACAATTCACCCGAGGCTTTTTCCTTCAAAAGCTCGATCCTTTCGTTTCGAAGCTGTATAAACTGAACTTGATTCGCAACGCTCAAAAACACGGTTCCGGCAAACTCGGCGTACAAGGCTTGACGTTCAGCCTCTTCAACACGGTCAGCAGGAGAAAAATTCGACGCTTGACGCAGCAATTCAGATCCTTCGATGAAACCGCGTCCGCATTTCTCCATCTGAGAAGCAAAAACGTCAGCCGGATAAGGTTGGCGCCAAGAGTCCACGTCGTCATAGGGAATCCCAACCATTGACGCTCGCCAACCGGACGGATTCAAACGAAGAAGATTAGCGGCGCCTATCTGGTTCGGCGCGGTATACACAACAGAGCCGCTAAAAGGGAACTCTTCAAACGCGTCAGAAACAACGCGCCACCCGTTCCTCGCAAGTCTCGCTCCGTCATTTCCAAAATACTTCACAGCCATAGCGTCCAGAACTTCGTCTGTCGACATATTCGGATTCTTCGCAATTTCATTAACCAGTTCCAAATTAACGGAAGGAAAGCCGCCAAGCGACCAACTCTCCATGACTCCGTCAAGTCCGGCGCGCGTAAGATTCGAAGCATGACGAGCCACCAGTTCAAGCGCTGGAACGAAGGGGATCGAACCAATTTCCCAAGTCGTATTGAACTGACATTTAGCAATTGTTTTCAACCCAGCCCTTTTAGCAGCCTCCCAGTGAGCCTCAGCGCGAGGGCCGGGGCCAACGGCGGAAATCGAGTATTCCCCAATCTTCACGGAGACGCCGCCACGCTCGATTGGAAGCCCCCACTCGCTGACAGATTGAAGCCATACGTTTTTCGGAAGACGTTCTATAACGTCGGTCGCTATTCCATGGCCACGCCATCCCCAATCCCAAACGATAACCTTAGCGTCTGGCGCTGTCCGATGAACGCCCTCTTCCATTGCAGCATTGAGTTCGACGAGCAATTCTGCGTACGTTTTTTTCGAACATCTGGGACACTCCGCAAATTTTTCATGAGAAACGCAACTCGTAAGATTCTCTGAACCTGAAATCGTAAAGATACCGCCGAGACCAGGAACGCTGGCAAACAGTTCCGCAAGCGCGTCAGAAAGCCATTTTTTTACCTTGGGAGAAGACGCGCACATTGCACAGTACCCTCTTTCCAAAACCCCACGCTCTTCCTCATGGTTGACAAAAAATGCTTCGGGCATGGCCCTAGGCTCGTTCATGTACAAATAGACGCTAATCCCATATCGTTTTGCACGGTTGACCAGATCTCTAAGATTAGCGCGCCTGACGTCAGACTTCTCGCCAAATTCAGGAAAATCAGACGTTGGGGACGCGAGATCTCTCAACAAAGAATGGAGCCATACGCCGTTTACCCCACGCGCGGCAAGTTTTTCTAAAAGCGCGTTTGGAAACATTCTGGCGCTATCCTGCAAGAGCGGATCGCCAAAAAGAGCGAAATAAGAGTGCAGGTAACACAACTCGAAAGACGACTCGTGCGAATGCGCCGCGTTATCCAACTCTGAAACAAAAGCGCCGCCGCTTGTCCCGTCGTCGTCAAATTCACGAAGAAACTCAAATCTTGCAACGCCGTTTATGTAGGTCTCGCTGGCATAGACGGGCGTCGCTTCGTCGGCAATGATCTTCAACGCCTGAAGAACGTCGTCGTTGAGTTCTTCGTATCGAAGCTGTTCGCACAAAGGCTTGGCGCCAAGTTTGACGGACAAGAAATCGTCTTCGCGCAATCTTTTCGCAAGCTCTTCAGGCGTCAAGTGAAGGAGAACGAGCAACTGTTCATACGGCAATAGCGACCAGTTTCTTCGCAGGACGGTAATATACACGCTGTCACGATCCCAAGTTGGAACCTGATAGGGCGGCAACCCCATGGCTTCTGCGTAAGAACAAACCTTCTCAGATCCAACCTGTAGCGTTTCAGCCATGTCTTCAAGGGGAACCCAATTCCAGTTTCGCCAAATAAACGCGGCAGTACGGTTCGGAAAATGGGATAGTGTTTCCGGCGTCTGTCCGCTTGTGGGAAGCAACTCAGCAATGACGTCTGAAGCGTCCGAATCCACGTTTTCTCCGTACATTGGAAGAACGCGAGAACTGACGAAGGCGTCCTGCTCTTCCTGTTTTTCAGAGAAAAAGAAAGAGCCCCCTAAAGCTTTACACTCGTTTTGCACGGTAAAACATAGAATGAGAGCGAGTGAAATCCCCACGAAATAATAACGTCTAAATATTGAACTCAAGTTTAACATGGGCGTCTCTCTTTCCTGTTGTTTATAATTCCATTATACCAAAGAACAGTATAGGCGTTTTTCAGCGCCCAATAAAAAATTTTTGGCCTTTTTAACAGACGATTTGCCATGGAATCACGCTAGTCCGTAAGCTCTTGCATTTACGGACAAAGCCAAATTACCACTACTCGTTTCCACAAAAGCAAACGCTATTATACAAAAAAGCCTCTCAAAAAAAATCTCTTTACAAGCTCAGAAACTTTGCTAGAATGAGCCTCGTGCTGGTTGAGACGCTATATAGGCGGTTTTCCGACCTGTTTCAAACACATACAGTACCAAAGCAACTATATTTTACCCAACCTGTAAAATTTACAAGTTTGTTAGAATCGTCACATTTTAACATGCCTTAGGATTTGAGGGTCGCTTGCGTTGATTTATCATCAGGCGGCTCCTCTTCTGTTGCTGGGCGCTGTGGCGCTTCGTGCGCTTCCCCGAAACAGTATGCGTATTCATCACTTGGTAAGAACCCCATCAACGTCAAGGTGTGACAATGATCCTTTCCGGTCTTGAAATTGAAAGGGAAATCGCAAAGGGCAGTATTGTTATCACCCCCTACAATCGTGAATTCCTCAACCCCAATAGCTACAATCTGCGGTTGCATGACGAGCTTCTGATTTACGACGAACCTGTTCTCGATATGAAGAAGCCCAATTCCTACCGCACGATTCAGATCCCGGAAGACGGCTACTTGCTGAGGCCGGGCCGCGTCTATCTTGGACGTACGTTGGAGTTCACCGAAACCAAAACGTTTGTTCCCATGCTCGAAGGACGTTCGTCCGTCGGGCGTCTGGGCTTGTCGATCCACATTACAGCGGGATTCGGCGACGTTGGTTTCTGTGGATACTGGACGCTTGAACTGCATTGTATCGAACCAATTCGCATCTATCCGTTTGTTGAGATCTGCCAGATTTACTACCATACGATTGAAGGCGAGTATGTGACCTACAAGAGCGGTAAATATCAGAACAATAAGGGCGTCCAACCAAGTATGATGTATCTCGATTTTGAAAAACAAAAGAACAGAGTAAGCTGATCGTCCGTTCCCCGCTTGAGTTTCGGTTCTAGGTTAAATCATTATCTCTGTCCTCCCACATTTAGCGGTATTGTGCAATGAGCCCCTGCGAAAAAATCAACTTCATCGTCAAACGTGACGGTCGCCATACGTCCTTTGTTCCAGCCAAGATCGGTTCTGCGATTCAGAAAGCCTTCGTGGCGACAGGACAACCCCAGCCGAACGAGTATATCGAACAGCTGACGGATCAGGTTACCGACAAGATCGTCGCTCAGGGAGTCTTTGAGCCGGATGTTGAAACGATTCAGGACGTAGTCGAAGCCGTTCTCATCGAGAATGGTCATGTTCGTACTGCCCGAAATTATATCGCTTATCGTGCAGAGCGTACCCGCGTTCGCGAAACCAACATGCGCCTGATGAAGACGTTCGAGGACATCACGTTCAAAGATTCCAAGACGAGCGACGTCAAACGTGAAAATGCGAACGTCAATGGCGACACAGCCATGGGGCAGATGCTCAAGTATGGTTCCGAAGGCGCTAAGGAATTTTTCCATAAATTCATGCTCAAGCCTGAACATTCCCGGGCGCACCTGGACGGCGACATCCATATTCATGATCTCGATTTTTATTCGATGACCACGACGTGTTGCCAGATCGATCTGCTCCGGCTGTTCAAAGGCGGATTCAGCACGGGACATGGCGTTCTGCGCGAGCCTAACGATATCCAGTCCTACGCGGCGCTCGCCTGTATCGCAATTCAGTCTAATCAAAACGACCAGCATGGCGGTCAGTCGATCGTGAATTTTGACTATGGGCTTGCTCCTGGAGTCACAAAGACATTCCGCAGACTGTACCGCAGTAACGTTGTCAAAGGCATTCAGTTCTTGACGCGCGATCATGACGAATCCCTTGCCGACGACATGAAGGCGCTCCATAAGGAGATGTTCGATTCTGGTCTCGTCCTGCGACTGGAAGAGTACGAAGAGTTCCTGAAGAAAGAAAACGAACTCGTTCTCAACCGTCTTGGCGAGAAGATTGCAGCAAATTCAAAGGCAGACGTCGCTGAGAGGCTCGACTCAAAACTCCTCGCAGAAATTCAGGCCGAAGCGATCGTTCAGGCAACCGCCGAAACCGATCGCGCCACCTATCAGGCCATGGAAGCGCTGATCCACAACCTTAACACAATGCACAGTCGCGCGGGCGCGCAGACGCCGTTCTCTTCCATTAACTACGGCATGGACGTCTCCCCCGAAGGTCGTCTCGTCGTTAAGAACGTGCTCCTCGCGCATGAGGCGGGGCTGGGAGCGGGTGAGACGCCGATTTTTCCCATCCATATTTTCCGCGTAAAGGAAGGAATCAACGTTGCTCCGGGCGAGCCGAACTACGATCTTTTCAAGCTCGCGTGTCGCGTTAGTTCTAAACGTCTGTTCCCGAACTTTGCGTTTCAAGACGCGCCGTTTAACCTTCAGTATTACAAGCCGGGTCATCCTGAAACGGAGATCGCTTATATGGGATGCCGCACCCGGGTTGTAGGCAATGTTTATGACCCAACGCGCGAGATCACCTATTCCCGCGGCAATCTGAGCTTCACGTCGATCAACCTGCCGCGTATCGCTTTGCGTGCCAACGGCAATACAAACTTCTTCTTTGAAGAACTCGAACGAAAGCTTGATTTATGCGTCGACCAGCTTTTGGAACGTTTCCGCGTTCAATCTGCTAAGAAAGTCAAAAATTTTCCGTTTCTGATGGGACAAGGAGTTTGGCTTGACAGTGAAAAGCTTGGACCGGAAGATACTGTCGGCGAAGTCCTCAAGCACGGCACGCTCTCCGTCGGTTTTATCGGACTGGCCGAAACGCTCAAGGCGCTCCTGGGCGTACACCACGGCGAAAGCGAGAAGGCCCAGAATTTCGGGCTCGAGATCGTCTCCTATATGCGACATTATCTCGATGAAAAATCACGAGAAACGGGGTTGAACTTCTCTCTTCTGGCAACCCCGGCTGAAGGTTTGTCCGGACGCTTCGTCAGGATCGATCGCGAGCGTTATGGTAGCATTGAAGGCATTACCGACCGCGAGTATTACACAAACAGTTTCCACATTCCCGTCTACTTTAAAATTCCCGCTTGGAAAAAGATCCAGCTTGAAGCGCCCTATCACGCTTTGACCAACGCGGGACACATCACCTATGTTGAACTTGATGGGGACACGTCTCAGAATCTGGACGCCTTTGAGAAAGTTGTTCACGCAATGCGCCAGGCCGGCGTCGGATACGGCGCCATCAATCACCCAATCGACTCCGATCCGCAGTGCGGCTTCTATGGCTTTATCAATGGAGAAATCTGCCCTAAATGCGGTCGTAAAGAAACTCCAGACGAGCCTTTTGAACGCGTCAGACGCATCACTGGTTATCTCGTTGGAACGCTTGACCGCTTTAACAACGCCAAGCGCGCGGAAGTTCGCGACCGGGTAGCTCACAACGTCTTCGAGTGCGGCTGTGGGCATTGTGACGCCGATCAACATGAATCCGTCTCAGATGCGCATAATTCTGAGGAAGCAAAAACGCAGGAAGGAACCGACGAATGAAAATCAGAATCGCTGGAGTCGTCTCCGACTCGATCGTAGACGGACCGGGGTTGCGATTTGCCCTGTTTGTACAGGGGTGTCCGCATCATTGCCCGGGCTGCCATAATCCTCAAACGCATGATCCTCAAGGAGGGTTCGAGGTTACGACGGAATCTCTCCTAAAAGAGATTCTCTCAGACCCGTTGCTTGACGGAGTTACCTTCAGCGGAGGAGAGCCGCTCATGCAACCAGTTCCGCTTACCGAAATGGCTCGTGAAATTAACAAGCGGGGTCTCAACATTATCGTTTACACGGGCTTCCTTTGGGAAGATATTGTCAAGGCTAATAGGAGCGATTGGAACGACCTCCTCAAGAATGTGGACGTACTCGTAGACGGCCCCTTTGTCAAGAGCTTGCGGGATTGGCAATTGCAGTATAAGGGATCGTCCAATCAGAGGTATATTGACGTAAAACACTCCCTTGCGGAAGGGCGTCTTGTAGAGATAGAATCATTGGAGCGCATGCCCGCGTGCGCATGATTATCCGGTAAGTCGCAAGCCACGCGTCCTTTAGAATGACGCGTGGCTTTTTCTTTTGTCTGTTAACGACGCTCCTCACAAACAAAAATATCTATTGAGGAGTCTTTCTGAAACCATTAGAATGACGGTATGAGTGGCAGATGACGTTCCAAACGCTCGTTTTATCCCATAAAAGGTTGCGTTATGGTAAAGAGTGAGAAGATCAACGCTTTCAAAAACAGACTTGCATTGAATTCCAGATATTCGTTCTGGTCAGGGAAGATCTTTCTTCGCCTTCTATTCATTCTCAACGTCGTTACGCTCGGTTACTCTCAAGATTACTATGGAGAGGTTCCCTACTACGTTAATCCTCAACTGAACGTTGGAAATTCGTATGGCGACGTTTCTGGTTATCCTGGTGAAATATCAGGAACGCCGCTCGACGTTCCTTTACAGTTTTGGGGTGAGAATTTTCCAACTTATCCGCAAACAGTCGACGGTTACGTCCCATCGATGCGATTTCAGGAAGGCTCTGTTTATTCTCAACAACCGCTTCCACAAAATTTCGGAGCGACGCTCAACAGCAACATGATTCAAGGAGCGGATGGTCAGTACCAAATTCTTGGCGACGTCACAACCTCCATTCCAATCGGCAATTCTCAGTTTGACAACATACCTGTCCTCGAGGATTCCCATATCAATGAGACTCCAAAACTTCCTGAATTGAAGGTTCCACAAAATGAATCCCAATTTATCGATCGGGTAGACGCGCTTGCAGAACGTTTTTCAAAGCTCCCCCTTTCTGCCCAACGTTCAACCCCCGGAAGACTCCTCCGGTACTCCCTTATCGGGGGCGCCGACCAAACGTTTCTTGCTCCTCAAACGACGGTTCAATCAACAGGCGAAGGCGAAACAACTTCTCAGTCGGAATTAAAACCAATTTTTGCCATTGGCGCTCTGTGCTGGAATTATCCATGTTCAAATCGCCGTATCCTGAGAGACTTAAACGGTAAACCGGTTCCCACCGTCGGATTTGGATTCCAGTCTCAACGCGGAGAATTGTTGTCAACCCTCGCTTTTGCCAGAATTGACAGAAACTATGAGTTACGCGTCGAC
>CACYBR010000345.1 GCA_902772705.1 uncultured Planctomycetota bacterium | reverse complement strand
GGGTCCGCAAGACAATTTAGAAAAATTTTTACGGATTTGCAATTCGAAAAGAAATATTTTCAAGCAGGTCCGAAGCGCGTGCAGCGCTCGTCGTCGCGCGACGGTAAAACTGCGCTTGACTCGTTGCGACGCGTTTGCTATACCTGAAGACGCGGCGCCGGTCATGGACGATCCCGCGCGCCGAATTCGTCAAATCATCCCCGCTCTGAGCGGCAGGTATACAGGAAGTATGGTCATGCGCTCGTCATCGGTCAGTCGCCTTCTATGCGCGTTGCTCGCGTTGAGTCTCGTCGCGGCGCTTTCTCCTTTGAACTCCGGTCTGCGAGCGTCCGAGAGAATGATCGGAATTGATTTCTTCCAGAACCTCGATCTTGACGCTGTGGAAAATGGCGACGTGCAGATCGTTCGCGGAGCCGACGGCGAAGATTATTACGTTTTCGCGCCCGACCTTCAGGAGGAAGAAGAGGAAGAGGAATCGCCGACGCCGCGACGCTCCTCTGGGTTTCTCGCCGCATGTCTGGGCGACGACTACGTCTATCGCGGACAGAACGCCAACGCGGTCATTCCTCCCGCCGAATCGACCTCGACGACCTCGACCATCGGAACAACGACCGTTTCGTCCGCAACCTCCGACGTCGTCGCGCCGCCCGTCGTCGGAAGCGACAAGCCGTTCGATCCGCAGCCGATAACGCCGTCCAACGGCGAGCCGACAACCTTTCAGAAAATCTTCAAGTACCGTCAGGAGCTCTCCGGATACTACATGTTCATTCCGCGGAACAACAAGAACGGCCTCGGCTTTCACGAGCTCAACGCGCGGCTGCTCTTCGCGATTCCCTGCAAAACGATGCAGAGCGTGAATAACATGAACAACGGTTACTTTCTCCTCACGCCGAACTTTACGTACGACCATCTCAAAATTTCCAAAGACAAGGGCGGCGGCTCCGGAAACTTCTTCGACGCCGGACTCACGACCACGTTCCTCGCCAACTACAACGACGTCGAAGCGCACGTCGATTTTTCCATCGGCGTGTCCTCGTCCTTTAAGAAGGTTACCTGCAAATCGATCTATTACCGCGGCCGCGCCGAAGTCGGGCTCCCAATCGACAACCAGAAGCAGGTCAAGCTCTTTGGCGGCGTCGAGTATCTGGACGCGATCCGGTACAAGCTCGTGCCGATCGTCGGGATCAAGTACGATCCCAACCCTCAGAACCAGCTGCGCATCGCGTTCCCGAATCCACGTTGGGACCACTATCTGACGAAGGTCAACGAAACTGACTGGTGGCTCTTCGTTCACGGCGATATCACGAGTCAGCGGTGGCTCGTTCACAGCAACACGGTTACCGTCAAGGGCAAACACGACTTCAACATTGATTACACCGACTACAAGATCGGCGTCGGCGTCTCCTTCGACTGCCCGACCCGTCTTCGCGGTTCCTTCGAGGTCGGCGGCGCGTTCGGTCGCGAAATGCGCGCCGCGTTCGGAACCTTCTATAAGCCCAAAAACGCCGTCTACCTCAAGGCGGGGCTCCTCTACTGACGAACGTCCCCGCGAGCCAGACCACAACCCGACCGTCCCGGCGGAGCCCACGCGCTTCGTCGGGACGTCCTTCTTTTTCGCGCCGCGCGCTTCGGGGCGCGTTCCCTTTTCCATCCGCGCCGTTACAATGAGCGGAAACGTTGGCGACGCCGTAGCTCGTCGTCGTTCCTCAGGAGGCGTCCATGAGCGACTTATATTACATCGCGCCGGCGGACCGCGCGGCGACCGCGAGCGGCAAGGCGATTCTAACAGGCGCGGAAGCGCAGCATCTGACGCGCGTCATGCGTAAAAAAGCCGGCGACGAGGTCGCGCTCTTCGACGGCGAGGGCCGCGAATTCCGCGCGGTAATCGCCGAGGTCGCGCGCGGACGCGTCGAGCTCGAGATTCTGGAGGTTCGCGACGACGACCGCGAACCGGACCTCGCCGTGACCGCGATCGTCGCGCTCCCCAAAGGCGACCGTCAAAAATGGGCGGTCGAAAAGCTCGTCGAACTGGGGGTCCGACGCTTCGTGCCCCTCGAATGCGAACGTTCCGACGTCAAAATCGACGACGGCGTCCGCGAACGACTCGAACGTCAGACCCTTGAGGCGTCCAAACAGTGCGGACGTCTTCGGCTCATGTCGATCACGCCGTCGGTCCGATTTCACGAGCTGCCGGCGATGCTGGAGCTCCTCGACGCCAGAACCACAGACGCGGCGCGCGCGCTTTCGCCCGGCGCCCAGACTCTCGGCAGGCGTTTCGAGCGCTTCGGACTCTTTGACGAATTCAAGCAGGGCGACGAAGTCCTGCGCGTCGTAACGCATCCGCTCTCGGACGGCGACTTCGGCCAGGTCGGGTTCCAGACGCTGATTCGCTCCCTCGACGGACGCGTTCCGCGCGGCGTCTTGATTTTGGTCGGACCCGCGGGCGGGTTCTCGCACGCGGAGGTCGAGGAGGCGGTCGCCGGCGGCTGGACGCCCCTCGAGCTTGGCCGTCAGGTCTATCGGGTCGAAACGGCGGCGCTCGTCGCGTCGGCGCTCTTTCTTCACCTGAGCTGACGCG
>CACYBR010000344.1 GCA_902772705.1 uncultured Planctomycetota bacterium | reverse complement strand
CGCCGGTCTCTTCATCGTCGAGGCCTACGGCGCAAACGATCCGGACAACCTCAAGACGCTTCCGCCCTACTCCGCATACTCGCCCGTGAGCCGCCTTGCCCACAACGCGCTTTCCGGCGAACACCATGACGTCAAGGTTACCGGCGAAGACGCCGAACGTCTTCTTGCATGGATCGACACGAACGGTCCGTACCTCGGCGACGAAGAGATTCGCGCCATGTACGACCCCGACAGCGTCGCCATCAACTCGGCGCCAAAGATCAGACCGCGCATCGCAACCGCGCCCAAGATCAATCGCTTTGATATTCGTCAGGACGGCGATACCAGCGCGTTCCTGCCGCCGCTCAAGCTCATGCCCGACCCGGACCCGAACTTCAATCCGAACGAACGCGTCTCTGAGGTTCAGATGCGCGACGCGCTTGAGGAAGTGAAACGCGAAAATATCAAGGTTGAGATCCTCGCCGCGAATTACGGAATTCAGGAAGAGGATCAACGGGTCGACGTAACCGACAAGGTTAAGGAGCGCTTCAACGGTTCGCGTATGCTCGTTCTGGGCAACTACAACGAACTCTTTGGCGACCCAACGCCGAATCAGGTCAAGACGCTGCGCGTCGCGTACCGCATCAACGGCGGCGACGTCCGTCATGTTTCGTTCAACGAAAACGAACGCGTCCTCCTGCCAAAGAACTGATTCTTCCGTCTGAGCCAGCGGAGGTCTTCGCGCGCGCGTCGGCGACGGTCGCGCGATTTTCGGAAAGAAAGCGCGATCGTCGGATTCAAACGAACCGACGGTCGCCCGAGTTTGACCTCTTTGCCGTCGTAAGAAAAAAGGCGTCCGAACCGTCCCTGTCGAGGGATAGGTTCGGACGCCTTCTTCGTTGTATTTAGAACAGTTTAAAATCGCAGAGCTCAGAACGCCTGCTTCAGAACGAGGATTTCCTTAAGGACCTCGTCGTCGAGGGTCTCGCCTTCCCTCAAAACAGAACGATACGCTTTGGAGAGTTCTTCCGCGGCGACGCAATCGGCGGCGGCTTTCGCAGAGTCGTGATTCTCAAGATGCGCGTTGATACGTTCGTAAAAACATTCCATGAGCGCTCTGAAGTTGTCGTTTGCCCATCGATCGATCAGGAACGCGCGTTCCGCGCCTCCTCCGCAGCAACAACCTTCGTGGTCATGCTCGGCGCCATGACGACCGCCGCAGCAACAGCCTTCGTGGTCATGCTCGGCGCCATGACGACCGCCGCAGCAGCCTTCGTGGTCATGCTCGTCGTCCTTGAGGGAGTTGATAATCGACTCGGCAATCGCGCTTTGAAGCTCGATCGCATGCGTCAAATCCTCGATAATCGCGCTCGGCTTCGCCTTGCCCTTGCGCAATTTCGCGCGATTCTGATACGCGACGGCAAGACCTTCAAGGAGCGGCAATTCGTCTGACTTCGCGAAGCTTTCAAACGTGTCAAGAATCGTGTCGTACAGTTCTTCCGCTTTGGTGAAACGTTCGAGTTTTAGAAGAATCTCAGCGCGCTGAAGCGCCGCGTCGAAAAGATCGACGCACGCGTCCTGTTCTCCGCAGGCGATCGCCTTCTGGTACGCGACGCACGCCTCAGAGAGCGTCTCAGCGGCAAATTCCAGATCAGACTTCTCATGCGTCGGCAACGTCGTTGCATGCAGCACGAGCGCGTCGGCAAGATCGCGACGATACTGAACGTTGCCGCCGTCGACGAGATTGCGGTATACGTCGATACCACGCTTAAGCGTTTCGGTCGCTTCACGCGCCTGGGGGCTGTCAACGTCGTCTTCTTCGAGAAGAGAACGCAGGAAGGTCGACTTCGTGGCGTAAGTCTTCGCAAGAAAGTACAGAGCCTCGGAGCTCTTATTCTCGGGATCTTCAGCAATCTTGCGAAACTCTTCCGCCTCGTCGTCGAGAGCGCGAAGGCCGGCGTCATGATCGCCGCGTTCAAACAGAATCGCCGCGCGATTAAGACGAATCCCGGCGAGATCGAGCTTCGCTTCGCGATCGCCAAAGTCGGCGAGCTTTTGAGTCGCCTCTTCCGCGCGAACATATTCTTCGTCCGCGTCTTCAAGCTCTCCGGAGTCGTAAAGGAGAATACCGTGATTAAGTCGGGCTGCGGCGACAAACTTCAGAAGCTCGAGAGATTCGCCAAAGTTCTCGACATATTCGGCATACCGGGCGAACGCGGCGGCATAATCGTCGATCGCTGCCTCGACTTCGCCCTCCTCCTGAAGGCGCGCGGCGCGACAGAAATAACAAGCGATCAGTTCGGCAGTCAGTTCCTTCGCGTTCGAATCGTCGCCGCTGTCGAGAGCGTCGGAGATCTCCGTGATACGCTTGTTCGTCTGCTCGACCGTCTCTCGGTACTCCTCGAGATCCTGCTTCGAAAAACTGAAGCCGGGCGCGAGTTCGCCGTCGTCTTCCTCGCCGTCGTCGTCGTTGTCGTGACCGCATCCGCAACCGCAACGCGCCGCCAGAAGCGCGCCGCAACATGACGCAACGCCGATAACCTGCGGCGACGTCAGCGTTTCAAGAAGCGTCTGAAGCATTGATTGAGTCATGAGAGTATCCCCCGTTGTGAATCTGTTTGATCGCGGCGTCGCGAGCGCCGCGCCTTCTGAATCATAACAGATTGACGCTTATTATCAAGCCCGAGGCCGCGATACTTGCGATCTGAGATCGCCTCGTTCGACGATTAGACGTTCCCCCGCGCCGGGAATATTCCAGCGTTCAAATACGCTCGGCGCCCGAATCGCATACGAACGCGAAAAAACAACGCCCCAAAAATGCGAGCCGAACAAACTCTAACCGTCGTTCCACAAAAAGAGAAAAAACAGATATTTGTGTGGAATTTCATAAAACGTTCTTGACTCATAAGCGTCTAACGACTATCATTAGGTTGGTTCGTCTGCGCTTTCCTGTCGTGTTCAACGAGCAGGCGCGCCGGCAATCTGGATTATTTATCGTTTTTAGGAACAGCGTCCGTTTTTATTGAGGATCCATATGTTTCGTTTCAATTCCCGTCGTGGTTTCACCCTCGTGGAACTACTCGTCGTCATCGCCATCATTGGCATTTTGATCGGTCTTCTCCTTCCCGCCGTCCAGGCCGCTCGTGAAGCCGCGCGTCGTATGCAGTGTACGAACAACCTCAAACAGTGGGGACTGGCCGTTCACAACTACATCGACATTAACAACAACCATCTGCCGCTTGGCGCGACGATGGGCGACTCCATGAGCCGTGTCGGCATCGACAAGCGTTGCACGTGGCTTCCGCGTATGTACGGTTTTGTCGAACAGGCCGCGCTCGCAAGTCAGTACGACTTCTCGAAGCACTTCTATCAGTATCCGAACAATCAGGAAGGCAATTCTAATCGCGATCCTCAAGCTTGCGAAAGCGCCAAGTTCAGTATTCTGTACTGCCCGAGCGACAAGGTCAACAACGAGATCGCCCCGTCTCAGACCTATGGTCGCGCTCGTTGCAATTACGTCGGTTGCTACGGCTACCGCGCGTACTACCACGGCGACGAAGTTCCTTCCCAGCACACAGCCCTCTACACCAAGATCGACGGCGCCTGCTTCTATCTGAGTAAGTTCGTCACCTTGTCGAACATCACCGACGGAACCTCCAACACGGTTCTCTTCTCCGAAGTCCTTACCGTCGACTCGATCGGCGACAACGACAAGCGCGGCGACGTTTACAACGACGAACGCATGGGCTCCGGCTTCTCCACCCTGCTGACCCCGAACTCCTCGACGCCTGACGCCATGTATTCCGGCACCTGCCCCGACGTCACCACGTCGATCGGCGGCTCCGATCCCAAGCGCCCCTGCGTTGAAGTTGCCAGCACCGAGTATTACGCGGCGCGTAGCCGTCACTCGGGCGGCGTCAACGCGGCGATGGTCGACGGTTCCGTCCGCTTCTTCTCCGACACGATCGCAGCCGACGTCTGGAAGGCGCTCGGCTCGACCCATGGCGGCGAGACCAACGTCAACAACTGATTGTAAATCGTCGCAAGCGGTCTGAAGAGCGGCGTAGTCCTGCCTTATCCGCTACGGTTTATTCGGAACGGTAAAACGTCGAACTCGCGTTTTACCGTTCTTTTTCCAAGCGTCCACCCTACGGAAGTCACTATCATGAAAAATAAGTTTTTTCTGGTTCTCTCGATTCTGGCGCTCTGCTCCATTGTCATAGTCGGGTGTAACCGCGGTCCCAAGAAAGTCCAGATCACCGGCACGGTCAAGGTCGCCGACGAGCTCGTCGACACCGGTTCAATCACCTTCGATCCCGCCGACGGTCAGGGTCCCAGCGACGGCGCGCGCATTACCGACGGGGCCTTCACCGCCGAAGTCACGCCTGGCGAAAAGATTGTCAAGGTCAACGGCTCCAAGGTCGTCGGTCAGTTTGAAGCCGATCCGCTCGCCAATCCTGGCGTTATGTCCAATAAATACGAGGACTTCCCGCCCAAGGTTTTCAAGGAAGAGATCAAGGTCACGATCGAAAAGAAAGGTCAGGTCGTCGACGTTCAGTATTCCGGCGAAGGCAAATGAGCTTTTTCCGGATCAGCGATTAAACGACAGACGTCCGTCCGAACTCTTCGTCAAAAGCGAGCAGTTCGGACGTTTTTTTATCTTCGCAAACGTTCCGCGCCGTCTCCACACGACGCTTCGGATCTCTCCGGAGAAATAAAGTTCTGCGGTTAACCTTGCGCAAAAATCGGCGTCGATGTATGATACAGAGCCAAATCGCGAAAAGTATTCGCGTGTCAAATGTGTCGCTCGGTTAAAAGGAAAGAAAATGCTTCGAGTTTATAATACGCTGACAAGAACCAAGGAAACGTTTGAGCCCGTCGTACCGGGCAAGGTCGGCATGTACCTCTGCGGTCCAACCGTCTATAAGCCGAGTCACATTGGACACATGGTCGGTCCGACGATCTTTGACACGATCAAACGTTATCTTGTCTATTCCGGCTACGACGTCACGTGGGTCGTGAACATCACCGACGTCGACGACAAACTCATTGCGGAGTCTCAGGCGCGCGGCGTCCCAATGAGCGAGGTCGCCGAAGAAATGACCGCCGATTATAAAAACAATCTCAAGGCGATGGGAGTCGATTCTATCGACGTCTTTCCGAAAGCGACCGAATATATCGGTAAGATTATCGAATTCATTTCGAAGCTCGTCGACAAGGGATTCGCATACGAATCCGACGGCGACGTCTACTTCGAAGTCGCGAAATTCCCGGAATATGGCAAGCTCAGCAACCGCACGCTCGACCAGATGAGCGGCGAGGGAGGCGGGACAGCCGACCGCAAGCGTTCCAACTTCGACTTCGCGCTATGGAAGTCCGCCAAGCCCGGGGAGCCCTCATGGGATTCTCCTTGGGGCAAGGGACGTCCGGGCTGGCACATCGAATGCAGCGTCATGAGCGGCTCGATTCTGGGCGAAACCTTCGACATTCACGGCGGCGGTCTCGACCTTCAGTTCCCGCACCATGAAAACGAAATCGCGCAAAGCGAAGCGTGCCACGGCAAATGCATGGCTAAATACTGGATGCATAACGGGCTTATGCAGGCGTCGAACCAGGTCGGCAAAGTCGGCGGTCGCAAGACGCGCGACGCGGAGGAGGCTAAGGAGGGCGACTACGCGTCTCAGGAGGCGGGCAAGATCAGCAAGTCGAAGGGCGCGTCCGCGTTTCGCGATCTTCTCAAAAAATTCAAGCCAGAAAATATCCGTTTCTTCCTCCTTTCCACGCACTATCGTCGTCCAATCGACTACAGCGAGGAGCGTCTCGCGGAGGTCGGCAAGGGACTCGAAGCGTTTTATCGTTATTTCAAGCGCTTTGAATCGGTTTCGGGCCAATCCTTCTATGAGCTTGACGCGCCGAAGACGCGCGCGGAAGGCGACGTTTACGAGCAGTCGGCGCCGATCGACGGCGCGTTCGCGGAATTCGGGACTCAGGTCAAAGGTTTCCGCGCCAAATTCCTCGACGCGATGGACGACGACTTCAACACGGCCGGCGGAGTCGCCGTCTTCTTCGACTATCTCCGCGCGCTCAACCGGTTCGTCGAAGCCAACGCGCTTGAGACCAAGACGGGCGCCGAAACGGAGTCAGCGCGCGCCGCGCTCGTCGCCGCAACGACCGTCTTCAAAGAATTGACGCTCACGCTGGGACTCTTCCGCCAGCCCGTCGAGGAAGACGCGCAGCAAGACGATTCGCTCGTCGAACCGCTCATGAATCTGCTGATTGAACTGCGTAAAAACGCCAAGAAGAATAAGGACTTCGCCACCGCCGACGCGATCCGCAACAGCCTCAAAGAAATCGGCGTCACGCTCGAAGACCGCCCGGGCGGCGTTTGCGTCTGGACGCGAGAAAACTGAGCCGCGTCCCCCTTTGGAACGACAAGGCTCCGAAGAGGATCCAACCTCTCCGGAGCTTTTCTTTTTTGGCAGGAAATCGCCTGTAAAAAAACGTCGACCCGCGTCTGGTCAGCGAGTCGACGTTCATTATTTCGCACGACGACGCGTCGTGGGGAAGATCATTCGACGGGACGGTCGTGAATCGCCTTGATAAACCAGGGAACGATCACGTTCAGATCGCCGACTATTCCATAGTGCGCGATTGAAAAGATCGGAGCGTCCGGGTCGCTGTTGATCGCAATGATCTTCGCGGAATCCTGCATCCCGGCGATATGCTGGATCGCGCCGCTGACGCCGACGGCGACGTACAGCGCCGGTCGAACCGTAACGCCCGTCTGCCCCACAAGGTGTTCCGCGCCAATATAGCCGCAGTTGACGGCGGCGCGACTCGCGCCGACCGCGCCGCCGAGCGCGTCGGCAAGCTCGCGGATCAGCTGGAAGTTTTCTTTACTGCCGACGCCGGCGCCGCCTGTAACGACGATTCGCGCGCCCTTGAGGTCGACCGTTTTCGCCTCGACAAAGCGTTCGAGAACTTCAACGCACAACATTCCAGGTTCGAACTCGACCTTCTCCTCGACGATTTCGCCGGTTCGGGACGCGTCGGGCTCATTCTTCGAAAAAACGCCTTCGCGCACGGTCGCCATCTGCGGCCACTGTTCCGGATTGACAATCGTCGCGACAATGTTGCCGCCAAACGCCGGGCGAATCTGGTACAGAAGGTTCTTATATTCAGTCTGCGTCTTACTGTCGACGACGTCGCCAATTTGCAGTTCGGTGCAGTCAGCGGTCAACCCGGAACGCGTTGCCGAGGCGACGCGAGGGCCAAAGTCGCGACCGGTCGGAGTCGCGCCGTAGAGGACAATCTGGGGCGCGTATTTTTCGATGAGCGTATCCATAACGTGCGCGTACGGAGAACTCGTGAAGTTCCTGAGATTCGGATCGTCAACGAGGTAAACGCGATCGACGCCATGCGCGACGAGCGTCTGGGCAAGTCCCGAGACATTGTACCCGGGCAGAACCGCGCCCACCTTAACGCCAAGCGCGTCGGCCAGCTCGCGCGCCTTGCCGCAAAGTTCGAGGGCGACGTCGTTGAGTTTTCCTTCATGTTGCTCCGCGAAGATCCAAACCTCGCCCTGAGGATTTTTTTTCGTCATAATATATCCTGAGTTTTTTATTTATCTTTCCAATAAACCGGACAAACGCCGGGGCCGCGACGATCGGAGCGCAGTCGGCGACTCCACGCGCGCCTCAACCCAGGGCGCGGTCCTTAACAAGCTCGGCGACGAGCGAGCGAACGCCCGCTTCCGTCGGCTCGACCAACTGACGCCCTTCCTTTTTGAGGACGATCGACTCGATCTTGTGCACCTTCGTTGGAGAACCGGCAAACCCGCAACGTTCAAGGTCGGCGTTAATATCAGCGAGCGACCATTGTTCAAGGCGATCCTCAGGGGCGAGCGTCGCCGGGTCGGCGACTTCCGCCGGAACGCGCTTGTGTTTGTTGCGCATAACCTTGATCGCAGCCTGCGGACGCGGTTCGTTCGCGTCTTTAATAACAGTAACGAGCACGGGCGTCGTCGTGCGAACGATCTCCCAACCGTCGCCGATAGACCGTTTGAACGTCGCATGTCCGTCCTTAACGTCAATGACGTCGAGAAGGTACGCGACCTGCGGGATTCCGAGTTTTTCCGCGCACTGAGGGCCGGTCTGAGCCGTGTCGCCGTCGATCGCCTGACGACCGCAGAAGACGAAATCAAAATTTCCCGCCGTCTTAATGGCCTGTGAAAGGATATAGCTCGTCGCAAGCGTGTCGCTTCCAGCCGCGCCGCGGTCGGTCACGAGAATCGCACGGTCCGCGCCGCGGTACAAACATTCGCGCAGAATCTCCGCAGCCTTGGGCGGCCCCATGGAGACGACCGTTACGGTTCCGCCAAATCGGTCCTTGATCTCGAGAGCGGCTTCAAGAGCGCATAAGTCTTCAGGATTAAAAATCGCCGGAAGCGCAGAACGTTTGATCGTTCCATTTGGGTTCATCGCGTCTCCGGTAATCTTGGAAGTGTCGGGCACTTGTTTGACCAACACGATCGAGCTATAAGAGGACACAAACATCTCCTTGTCTTTAATATCAACGTCAAACAGGCGGACGCTTCGCGAGGAAGCGCCGCCGTCGTTCGGACAACACTCGAATCAAAGCGCCGTCGGCGTCACGAGCGTTCGGCGTTTCGGAATAATAGCGTCAGCGAGTCGGACCGGGCGCCGTCGTGTTCGTCGAGCGGCGCGACGCGGGAGCAGACTGCGCGGCGCCTGGAGCGCGGGTCGTTCCCGTCGCGGGCGCGCCGGTTGCGCGGGTCGTTCCTGTCGCGGGGGCGCCGGTTGCGCGGGTCGTTCCCGTCGCGGGGGCGCCGGTTGCGCGGGTCGTTCCCGTCGCGGGGGCGCCAGGTTG
>CACYBR010000343.1 GCA_902772705.1 uncultured Planctomycetota bacterium | reverse complement strand
TGAAGTTTCCGGACGCGAGTTTTGACGTTATCACGGCATGTCAATGCTTTTGGTATTTCGACCCCGAAAAAACGGCTCCTCTCCTTTCGAGACTCCTAAAGGAGCGCGGAAAACTGCTAATCCTCTACATGGCATGGCTTCCGTTTAAAGACCACGTCGCAGGTAAGAGCGAACAACTCGTCCTGAAGTTCAACCCTAAATGGTCGGGAGCCGGCGAAACCAAACGTCCTATCCCCATTCCGGACGTCTTTTATCAATATTTTGAAATGGAGGAACACGAGGAATACGAGTTGACGGTTCCTTTCACGCGAGAGACCTGGCACGGAAGAATGCGAGCTTGTCGCGGCGTGGGCGCTTCTCTAACGGCAGAAAAACTTGAAAAGTGGGACGCCGAACACAGGGCAATGCTGAAAACAGAGGCGCCGGATATGTTTGAAGTCGCTCACTACGCCGCGCTCGCAATCATGCGCAAAAAATGACGACTAACGTCAAGACGCGCCGATTCTAAAATAACGATTCCTGACGTCTCATTACTCCGAAGAAACAAAACTCGAGCGAAAGATCGTTCTAACGATTATAAAAGGAATAAAAGCGTCCTCATCCTTAACGCGCGCTCAACGTTAAGTTTTAAACGTTGATTTCTTATAAAGTTAGACTATCCCGTTCGACGATTCAGACGTTTTTTTCTTTGTCTTCTTCGAGAATTTCTTCGACGATTTCGTCGGCTTCCTTTTTCGTCGCCCATCCGAACTCGCGTTCCGGAAGATCTTCGATCCGCATGAGACCGAACATCTGAAGAAAGCGCTTCGTCGTTCCATAAAGGAAGGGACGACCCAGCTCTTCCGAACGTCCGACGATCTTAATGAGATTCTGCTCCAGAAGCTGGCGCAGAACGTCGCCGCAATGCACTCCGCGCACGCGTTCTACCGTCGCGCGCACAACCGGCTGCTCGTAAGCGACAATCGCGAGCGTCTCCATCGCCGACGGAGTAAGACGCGCTTCGATCGGCGCTTCCTGCAGTCTGAAGAGCCACGGCGCGAATTCGGGAAGCGTGCGAAGCTGGAATCCGCCGGCAACCTCGACCGCGCAGAACGCGGAACCGACCCGGCGATAACGTTCGTTGAGGCTGCGAACCAGCGCGCGTGCGCGCGATCCGTCTTCTACGTCGGCAAGCTGCGCGAGCTTACGACTGGGACACGGTTCCTTCATGAGAAAAAGAACCGCCTCGACTCGGGCAATTTCGGCGCGTTCGTCAGACATGGCGTGTCGTTAAATGGAGGAAAAAAGGCTCAGGGGTCAGTCGCCGACGTCGACTGGGACGGAGCGCCGACGACCGTAAGCGGCGCGGGCGTTCTGACGGTCGAACGTTCGACGTAACCGACGAGCGTCGGGTATTTCGCGCGCATGGTTTCGGCGGAGACGGGAGCCGACTCAAGCTCAAGCGTTGTCTGCTCGGACTCGACAGGTTCTTCCGCGTCGCGTTCCAGCGTGATGGTCCTCTGCTCCCGGGTCGGCGCAGACGTGTTCGACAAGAGGATCGGCGTCACGCGCGAATACGAGCCGGGGGACCATGCGCCCGAGTCGGACACAAGCCTTGCGGCGCGCGCCAGATACAATGCGGAAAACGCGTTCTGCCCTCCGTAAAGACCAACCGCGCGAGAAAAATAACTCGGGGCAAACGCGGCGCCGACGAACGACGTCGCGTCGCTGTGCTCGTCCGTTTCGGACTCGATACGTTCGGAAATATCGACGACCGATTTCGTCGCAGACTCGGAAGGCGATTCGAGCTCCTCAACGGGAACGTCGACGTTCGACTGGGTTTCGTCTTCAACGGGGGCCGCGTAAGCGGCGGATCGCGCAAAGCTCGAAGCAACGGGAATCGATTCGGAGTCGACGTCGGAACCAGAATTAACGAGCGCGTCATAACGCGCGGTCGAAACGCCGGTTCTGGAATCGGCGCCCGGGGACGTCGTCGTCTCCTCCGACGTATCGGACGGCGCCGTCGTCGGGACGTCAACGAGGTCGACAGGCTTTTCAACGAAAGGAGCGCCCGGCGCAAGGGTCGCGCCAGAAGCGACGTGCAAATCACGAGGGGGAAGCGCGAGCGCGTCTTCAGAAGCGTCGACGCTCGTCGCGTCGGGTAGGCTCGAATCGAGCCCGAGCGGATCGTCGGGATTGATCGGGGCAAGGTCGGCGAGGAGCGGGTTCTCGTCGTTCTCTGACGCTTCGAACGCCGTTTCTTCCGCCGAGGACGTCATGTAAGAGTCCTGCGGTTCGGTCGGGAGCGGACGTTCGTCGTTCTCGGCAAAAAGAGGAGCCGCGTCGTCGCTGAGCGATTCAAGAGAAAGGTTCTCCTCCGCAGAAAGGTTCTCCTCCGCGAACGACTCGAGCGCGTTTCGGTCGACAAGACGCGCGCTTGGTTCAAAATCGTTGAACCGCGCCGCGCGCGCGTTCGGATCGTCAAAGGCGATCTCTGGTAAAAGCGGAGCGGCGGAATCGTCGTCTTCAATGGAAAAGTCTTCGCGCGGATAGAGCGCGTCGAGCTGTTCCCGCCAGCCGCCGGTCTCGTCGGCGCTCGGCTCGCAGGTCGCGTCGACGTCAGGCGTTTCCACCGCGACTCCGTCAAAAGACGGTTCTTCCGCGAGTTTTGCCTTGAAGTCAAGCACGCTCGGCCAGAAAACGGCGCAAAACAACATTCCCACGACGGACACGACAATCGTTGCGACGCGCGTTCCATGCGTAACGTTCAACGCAGAATCATTTTCGAAAGTCGCGCGCTCCTCAACGACCGGCTTTTTCGTAGTTTTTGCGGTCGCGGCGCGTGAACTTTTGCTCTTAGACTTCTTTTCCATCGACGCTCCGTCCTTCCTATTGATCCGAATCCTTTCGAATCGCCGTCCCCAGCCAGACGCGTGAAAACGCGCCCAGACGATATCGCGCATACGGCGGCGCCGAGGTCATTTTTCCTCGGAGGGCGCGCCTTCTCCCGGTTCGTCCGGCTCGTAATTCAAGTCGTTGATATCGACGTGACCTTCCTCCGAATCGGTCGCAGACGTTCCGGTCGAATCGTCGGTATAGCCCAGCTCGCTCGCCTTTTTGAAGTCGAGCGACGAATTCATATAGTCGCAGATGTGGTCGTAGATCTCGCCGCGGCGCTGGTATGCTTCCGCGCGTTCGCCGTCGATTTTGACGCACTCGGTAAAGGCTTCAATTCCCTCGTCCCACATTCCCTGATACTGGCAGACAACGCCCTTAATGAACCACGCGTCGGCGAATTTCGGATCAATTTTGAGAATCGCGTCCGCGTCGGCGACCGCCTTCTTGAAGAAGTCGTCGGCCTTGGCGGCCTCCGCCTTACCCTCTTCGATCTTCTGGTTCGTCGCGTGAGCCTGAGCAAGGCTATAATGCTCCTGAGCGCGAGCGAGAGACGCGGCGGCGCGACCATAATACGCGTCGACGTCGTTCGCGTCCGCTTCGATCGCCTTCGTGAAGGAATCGTAAGCGCGCGACCAGTCTCCGTCGTCGAGCGCCGCCTG
>CACYBR010000342.1 GCA_902772705.1 uncultured Planctomycetota bacterium | reverse complement strand
CTCGCGGGTCACGTCGCGAACGAGCTTCCGCGCATGGCAAGTCCCAACTTCACGGAAACGAATCTCGTCGCCGGGACTTGGGCTCAAGGCTCTGGACTCGCCGACGAAGCGAACAATCCGTTCCACACTGTCTCTCCCAAAGATATTCAGGGAATCAACGATTCGATCGGCGCGCTCAAGTCCCGCATTGAAGAACTTAGTCAGAAGCTCGCCGACGTAGAAACGCAGCTCAAGCTCCTCACTCGTCAGCAGGTCTCGGGCTACATTTCGCAGCCGCAGCAGCCTGAAGAGCCAGTCCAGAACGCCGAGCCCGCTTCAGACCAGCCGCTTGACGCGCCCGGCGCGGACGAGTCGTCGTCCTCCGGCGCGCTTCCCGACGCCTCCGCCGCGCGTTCCAACGATTCCCTTCAGCTCGGCGAGTTCAGAGCGCTGACCGACGAAGATTACCGTGCGCTTCTCCAGTGAGAAACGCCAGGCGCTTAAAAAAAAACGAGAACGCCCGACGTCTGAATTAACGCCGGGCGTTCTTTCCGTTCTATCCCCAGCGCTCGCGCTCATTTCACCTCGTCTTCAAAAACGATCTCGACGACCTCGCCGCCGCGTTTAGACGCCGCGCCGTCGAGAATCTGTTCGAGCCGCGCTCGTTGCCGAGGTTCCAAAATCTGGAGCATCGACGCGTCGCGTTCTTGCTTAAGTCTCTCCACGCGCGCCTGAAGCTGCGCGATTTCAAGAAAATAGGACTGCTGAACCTCATAGATCGCCGCTCTTTGTTCGTCAGTCACGTCGACCTCGCTCCAATGCGACGGGAGTCGACGTGAAAAGCGCTGGTTTGTCGTGAGTCCCTTGACAACGTCGGGCGCCGCGCGACGCGCCGTCTGTTCAAGGCGGAGAAAACGCTGAGGCGCGACGTGCGACTTGTCTGAACGCTCCTTTTTCGCGCTGGAAGACGCGCGCGTTTTGGCGGCCTTGTCCTTGTCGCTCTTCTTTTTTTTCGACGCGCTTTTCTTGCCGCTACTCCGTTTCTTCGCAGGTTCGTCGGTTGCGTTCGACGCGCTGGAATTGTCGTTCTCAGGCTCCGAGGCGCTCGCGCTTTGACGACGTTCACGCTCCTGCGCCTTGACGGAAGCCGCCGCGACGCTTGACCGCGTCGGCGAGGGAGTCTCCCCTCGGCAGGTCGCGCCAGAAAACATGGGACACAAAACAAACGTAAGAACGAGGAAATGGACGGCAAACAATCTCATCGACATGATATAAAGTCTCAACGGCGCGTTCGGGTAACGAGTTTAGGACTTTCAATAACGACGGTTGAATTCGGCGCGACCGATTCGGTGATCCAAACGCTTGAACCGATGACCGAACCCTGCCCGATCACGACGGAACCGCCAAGGATCGTCGCGTTCGCGTAGACGACGACATTGTCTTCAAGAGTCGGATGACGCTTCGTATTGCGCACAAGATCGCCCTTTCCGTCGCGCTGGAAACTCAAAGCTCCAAGCGTGACGCCCTGATACAGCTTGACCCAGTCGCCAATTTCGCACGTCTCGCCGACGACGACGCCTGTTCCGTGGTCAATAAAGAAATGTTCGCCGATCTTTGCGCCGGGGTGTATGTCGATTCCAGTGCGAGAATGAGCAATCTCCGTCATGATGCGTGGAATGAGAGGAACGCCGAGTTCCCAGAGAACGCGCGCCACGCGATAAACGACAATCGCGTCAAAGCCGGGATAGCAAAAGACGACTTCGTCGGTCGATTTACACGCTGGATCGCCCTTAATCGCCGCTTCGGCGTCCATCGTAAGTTTGACGCGAAGTTCCGGGAGCCGTCGAAGAAATTCGAAAGCAATCTCTTCGCCGCGCTCCTGACTGCGCGAAACGGCAAGAGAATCGCTCGCGGCAGGGTCGTCGCACAGAGTTCGGGCAATCTGGACGCTTAGCGCTTCAAAGATCTCGCCGACAAGATTGCCGACATAATACTGGATGTTGGACGAATGAAGACGATCGTTGCGTCGATATCCGGGAAACAGTATCTCATTAACGTCGCGCAGCGCTTTAATGATGGCGTCCTTATTCGGCAACGGACAACGATCAAGGCGACTCGTCGTATTCGTGACGTTGTAAGATTCGATGATTTTATCCGCAACCTCCGGCAGTCGCGCAAGATAGTCGGGTACGGATTCGGGCGCCTGTAATTCACTCATGCTATAAAGACCTCAAGACTCAATCGGAAACGAACGCTTAAACTTAAAAGTCATAATATGCTGTGGGACAAGGCTATTATTTCCATGCCCCGTTTTTTGTCAAGCCTTCGACGATGCGGTCGCGCGGGACTAATTCCTAAAGAATCGTCTTTGAACGTCGGGCGTCTTCACGTAGAAATAGTCGCTCGACGTCAAACTTCACGCCGTATGAATCGTAAACCGTCGCGTATTCCGTCAGGGAAGCGTTTCTCGCCAAAACATATTCATGATATAATACGCTGGTTCCTTCCCGTTCCTTCCCTTTCAAGGAGATTTGCATGACGCGCATGAAACCCTGGCTTGTCGCGACGCTATTCGTCCTTCTGACGGTCCCTCAACCAACCAAAGCCGTCGTTTCTGACCGAGCTCCAACCGATCGAACGCCTGACCCTGCTCGAACAGAATCGTTCCATTCGAAGAAGTTTGGCGTGTTTTTCCATTATTTGTCGGGACTGCAAAACAACGCTGAAACAGTCAACAGTCTGGGAAAAGAGACGAGCTGGGACGAGTGCGTCGACGATTTCAACGTGTCGCTGTTCGCCGATCAGGTCGCGGAAACCGGCGCCGGATACGTCTTCCTGACTCTTATGCAACAGGACAAATATATGTGCGCGCCAAACGCGACCTTCGACAAAATGACAGGTTACTCCCCTGGCGAAGCGTGTTCAAAGCGCGATCTTGTTATGGAAATCGCCGACGAGCTCGAAAAGCGAGGCGTCGACCTCTACCTCTACTGGACGGGGGACGGTCCGACGCGCGACCCGAAAGCGTTTGCCGCTCTTAAAGGATCGTTGCCCGTAACGAAGGAATATATGCGGAACTGGTCCAACGTCGTCGCCGAATATGCGCGGCGTTATGGAACGAAGGTCAAAGGCTGGTGGGTCGACGGTTGCTATTCATGGATCGGTCACGACGAGGAAACGTTGGAAATTCTCGCGCGAGGACTTCGCGACGGCGCTCCTGAACGTATCCTCGCGTTCAATCCCGGCGTCGATCCGAAAGTGACGGCGTACTCCGATCACGACGACTTCACCGCCGGCGAACAGAATTCGTTCGAATCGCTTCCAGAGTCGGGCCGTTTTATCAAGGGCGCGCAGTGGCACGTTCTTACGTTTCTCGGGTCAGACTGGGGGAAACCCGGCGTCCGGCTCTCCAAAAAAGAACTTGCGCAATACGTAGGAACGGTCAATCGGCTTGGCGGGGTCGTAACGATCGAAATGACGCTCTATCGCGACGGCGCGCTGGACCGCTCGCAGCTTGAAACCGTCAAAGCGGTTCGACCATATCTCGACACGCTCGACGAAACGATGCGCCGGCGTCGCGCAAGCGGCAACCTTGCGGGAAACGCGCTTGCATTTCTCAAAAGCGTCGACGAATCAGAAACCCTGCCTCCCTCCTGCGGCGACGTTCACAACGCGTTCGCGGGAATCGACGGCAATCCCGCAACGTCTTCGATCGGCGCCAACAACTGGTCGTGGGCGTATTGCGTCTACCTCATGGAACATGCCGAGGCTTCGTGCGTCTCGCTCCTCTTTGGAGAGGGATATCCGACCGATTTTGAAGTCCAGATCAAAGAACCTGAAGGAAACTGGGAATCGGTTGGAAGGTTTGACAATCCTGACGGACAGAAGAACTACGAAATTCGCTTCGACAGAAAAACAATCGTCGGCGTCAAAATTATCGCTTGGAAACCGGACGGTCCCGATCAAAAGGGAATGCAAATGTCCGTCGCCGAACTTGAAATCCACTAACCGACCGTCATAGTTTGCGAACCTTGACGCGACCGCTCGCGCGCAGGTTTATACCAAACGCGCGAGTCTTTTTCCGTAACAGACGAAAGACTTGAAGCGTCTGACGCGTTTAATATAATCGAACGTGGTCAGACGAATTGGATCAGATCCAGCAAGGCGTCCGTCAAGGAACGCGCAACTTCTCATATTTAAAGAAAAGGCAAGTATGAAATTGAACGATAACGACGACCTGAAGTCCGTCGACGACGATCTCACCCCCGTCGACGACAACACGGAGTCTGTTCCAGATAATCAGAACGACCTCGTCCGTTCCCACGACGGCTTCCTGCTTGAACAGGACGGCGAAAAGGGTCTTACCTTCGAACCAAAAGAGAACGCTGGGATCTACGCTCTCAGTTCCGGCGACAACGCGGAGTCGGACGACGACGATCAATACCAGAGTTCGTCTCAAGGCGACGCGCCCCGACTCGATTCAAACGTCTCTTCCGACGACGTCTATGGAATCGTCCCGCCGGACCCCGTCCCTGATCTGCGCCCCGAATCGACGCGCGCCGAAGTCGAAGAATCACAAACAAAAAAGAAGGACAGGGACAAGAAACGGAAGGAGTCGCGCAAAAGCTCCTTCTTCTCTAAAAAACAGACGGAAGAGAGTTTTCCTCCTCCTCCTGACGACGATATTTCGATCGAGACGCTCAAGGCGCGTCGACAGCGCGCAATCCTGGAAGAAGAACTCGACAAGTCTAAGGCCGAACGCACGCCGCTCCCGGCGCGTCCCTTTTGGGACGACGTCGTCAAACCGTTCTTTTCGCCGGGTTGCGCCGCGCGTCTGCTTATGGTCGCGGGAGCTGCGTTCATTCCGCTGCTAATGGCGACGTTTTTCTTCTCGACGGCGTTGTCTCGTCAGATAGTCGCGGACTCGCAACATTCCGACGTCAGCTCTCTCGTAGCGTTCTTCAGATGCCTGTGGGAAGACCGCGTCGTCTTTATGCTCTTCTGCTTCCTTTGGGGAATCTTCTCTGTGCCGATTTCGTTCCAGATCTTCATCGACACGGCGAGCGGCGCCGACGAGATTGACGAATGGCCAGACTACAGCTTCCTTGGCGGTCTCATGGACTTCCTGTGGATCGCCGCCCTGATTGTGCTCGCTGGTATTCCCGGCGCGGCGCTCTTCTCCTTCCTCGGCTTCAATTACCTCGTTGGTCTAACGCTCAGTTCGACGCTTCTCACGCCAATCTTCTATCTCTCGTGTATGCAGTCCGACGCGCGCTTTACGCTCATAACCAAAGAGGTCCTCGTAAGTATCAAAACCAAGTGGCATTGCTGGCTGATTTTTACAGGAATCTCCTTCGCGTTCCTCTTTGGAACGATTGCAATCTCGCTCGCGGCGATCAGCAGTTCCGTCGTTACGGAGGAGGGCGCGAAGATTAGCTTCATTCACGCCGCCGTCGTAGCGGCGGTCCTTTCCCTCGTCTTCAGTTTTATCCCGGCGCTCTATCTGCGATTCCTGGGACGACTCGCATGGATCGTTGAAGACGACGCGCGCAAACGTGCCGAACTCAAACTGCAGGAGGAAGAAGCGCAGTACTACGACGAACCTGAACAACGTCCTTGAAATTCGCAAAGAATTCGCAAAAACGACATTTCTTTGCGTTATTTTACATTGATTATCAATCGACGAACCGTTTATACTGAGGGGCGTTGGAACGATCGTCGTGATCGTTCCGGAGTCCCTCTCTTAATGGAATTCCATAATATGACGACGTTTACGCGCGCCAAATCAACGCTGGCTCTAACAATACTGACGCTTCTGGCAATACTTGCCCCCAACGTTTCCGCTCAGGAATACGCGACTAACCCGATTCTCTACGCGGACGTTCCCGACGTCTCGGTTCTGCGCGTCGGCGACGATTACTATATGAGTTCGACGACGAATCACATGGCGCCAGGCGTCCCTGTTATGCATTCGAGGAATCTCGTCGACTGGAACATTATCAGCTACGCGTACGACGTTCTTGAAGTCAATGACAAGCAGGAGTTACGCGCCGGTAAAAACGCCTATGGCGACGGAAGCTGGGCAAGCTCGTTACGCTATCACGACGGCGTTTTCTACCTCGTGACTTTCTCCCAGACGACCGGTAAGACGCACGTCTATACGACGCGCGATCCCGCCGGCAAGTGGGAAGCCAAGTCGTTCGAGCCGATGTGCCACGACTGCTCGCTCTTCTTTGACGACGACGACCGCGTCTATCTCCTCTACGGCGGCGGCGACCTCCGGTTGACTGAGCTCAAGTCCGATCTCTCCGGCTTTAAGACGGGAGGCCTCGACAAGATCGTCGTTCACAACGCCTCGGACGTCGCGGGCGGCGCCGTTGGTCTCCGTGCGGAAGGGTCGCAGGTTTTCAAACGCAACGGCAAGTACTATATTACAAACATCACGTGGCCGCGCGGCGACATGCGAACGCAAATCATCCATCGCGCCGATTCGATCGAAGGGCCATATGAAGGTCGCGTTTTCATCAAAGACCGAGGAATCGCTCAGGGCACGATCTTTGAAGGCGCCGACGGACAGTGGTACGCGTGTCTTTTCCAGGATTCCGGCGCTATGGGACGCATGCCCTACCTGACAACCGTCGATTGGATCGACGACTGGCCCGTTCCTTCTGGAGACGGAAAATTCCCCAGGACGCTGCCGATCAAACATGAGCAAGGCGCCCGACCCCTCGGAAACATCGTCGGCGACGACGAATTCTCCAATCCCGACGCTCTTGCCGATACGCTGACAATGGGTCCGTGGCAATGGAATCACAATCCTGACTTCGAGAACTGGTCGCTCAAGGAGCGCCCAGGCTGGCTGCGCATTAAGACCGCACGCGTCGATCAGACTCTAACTCAGGCGCGCAACACGCTCACGCAACGAACCTTCGGACCGACGTCCAGCGCGACGACGTCTCTCGATCCGCGAGGTCTCAAAGACGGCGACGTCGCCGGACTCGTACTCTTACAGCGTCGTTACGGGTACGTCGGCGTGACCCGACGCGACGGCAAGCTCTTCGTCGTCCAGGCTCAGGCCGACGAAAGAACCGACAAGCTAACCGAAAACGTTTTGATCCCGCTCGACGGCGAGCCCGAATCCATTCAGCTGCGCGCGAAATGCGATTTTCGCGATTTGCGCGACCTGGCGGAATTCTCATGGTCCGCCGACGGCGTGAATTGGGAAACTATCGGCGAAACGCTCCACATGGTTTACTCAATTCCACAATTCATCGGCTATCGGTTCGCGCTCTTCTGCCGTTCCGCGCAGCAACCGGGCGCCGTCGCCGATTTCGACTTTTTCCACTCTGGTCAATGACGGCTGTGAACGCCGTGAACCGTCCGTCCTGTTTTCGTCAAGAGGAACCAAACACGATGAATAGAGTTCTGTATTTCACGACGCTCGCCGCCGCGACGTTCTACGCGGCGATCTGCTCGTCATTAGTCGCGAACGAGCCTCAAATTACGCCAAGAGTTAAGGTCGAAGCGTTCGACGGTTCGCACGTAAAACTGCTCCCCTCGCCTTTCCTCGACGCTCAGCAGAAAAATTCGGAATATCTCCTTTCCGTCGATCCGGACAGACTTCTCTCGCGCATCCGCGAAAACGCGGGTCTTAAAGCCAAAGCAAAGCGCTACGGAGGCTGGGAAGACCAGTCGATCGCCGGTCACTCTCTTGGACACTACCTTTCGGCGCTCTCCAAGACGTACAACGCCACAGGAGACGAACGTTTTAAGGAGCGCGCTCTTTATATCGTCAAGGAACTCGACGAGTGTCAACGCGCTTCCGGAACCGGAATGTTCGCCGGCGACGAGCGGTACGCAGAGAAATTTGAACAGATTCGTCGTGGCGAGATTAAAGCGCAGGGCTTCGATCTCAACGGCCTGTGGGTCCCATGGTACACGCTCCATAAGATCTTCGCAGGACTGCTCGACGCGTATCGCTATTGCGACGACGATCTCGCGCTCGTCGTCGCTAAACGTTTCGCAGACTGGGGCGTCGACGTCACGAAGGATCTGTCGTTTGAGCAGTTTCAAACGATGCTGCGCTGTGAATATGGCGGTACGAACGACGCGTATTACACGCTCTATGCGTTTACCGGGGACGAAAAATATCTCCGTCAGGGAGATCGATTCTATGATCTAGCCGTCCTTAAGCCGCTCAGCGAAGGTCGCGACGAGCTCGAGGGACGTCACGCCAACACGCAGATTCCGAAAATCATCGGGCTTGCGCATCGTCATGAATTCGCCGACGACGGCGAGGTCGCCGCGTTTAAACTCGCCGATTTCTTCTGGAACCGCGTCGTAAATCATCATTCCTATGCGATCGGCGGCAATTCCTCCGGCGAACATTTCGGTCATCCCGACGTTATCAGCGCTCGTTTTACGGACAACACGTGCGAAACGTGCAACACGTACAATATGCTCAAGCTCACGAAATCCCTCTATGAACAGACGGGAAACTCCGACTACCTGAGCTACTTCGAACGCGCGCTGTGCAATCATATCCTCGCGTCCATCGACAGCGATCCCAACGCGAAGGACTCCCTCTATACCTACTACGTTCCGATGTTGCAGGGCTCTTTCAAGCGATGGTCCGATCGTGAGAACACGTGGACCTGCTGCCATGGAACAGGGATGGAAAACCACGCTCAGTATAACGGCGAAATCTATTACCATGGCAAAGTCGAGACAAACTCAGGCGAGGTTGACGTTCTCTACGTCAATCTCCTGATCCCGTCGACGCTGACATGGGAAGAAAAAGGGCTCTCTGTCACGATCGCCGACAACCAGCTCAAAGTTGAAGCGAAAAACGACGTTAATCTCATCGTCAAGGCGCGACGCCCAAACAACTGCTCTGGCGACGACGAGTACTGGACCGCTGGCGAATCATGGCAAACGGGAACCGTCGTAAAACAGATTCCCTTTGTCCCGCAATGGAAGATTGAAGCGACCCCGGACAATCCCGACGTCGCGGCGTTCTTCTACGGTCCCTTCCTCTATGCCGGCGTCGTCGGTCCTCGCGACGCTCAGCTCGTGACCGCGCTCGACGAAGGCGGAGAAGGTCGCGCGATCCTGCCCGTCGTCGTTACGGACAACCGCGATACGAACGCGCTTGTCGGAGTCGACAACGACGGTTCGTTCGTACTTCACGCGTTCCCCGGCGACACGAAATTAGTCCCCTTCTACGCCGCAAAAGACCGCTACAACGCCTACTTCTCCTTCTTCGACTCGAAGACCTGGGACGCGAAGAAGACGGAATTCGCCAAAAAACGCGAGAATCAAATCAAACTCGCCCAGTACACCGTCGACCTCTTCCAACCCGGGGAAATGCAGCCCGAACGCGACCATCGTTTCCAAAGCGAAGGCTCCAATCACGGAACTGCCTTCGGTAAGAAATGGCGCGACGCGCGCGGCGACGGCTTCATGGAATTCGACATGAAGGTCGTCCCTGAAAAAACGAACCTGTTGGGGATCCTTTACTGGGGCGGCGAAGTCGGAGACCGCCGCTTCGAAGTCCTCGTCGACGGCGTTAAGGTCGGCGAAGAAAAGCTTGATATGAATCGTCCGAACCACTTCTTCTATCAGGTCTATCCGATTGCCAATCCAGACAGAAAGGACACGATCCGCGTCCGGTTCCAGTCTTCGGCAAAAGCGACTGTCGGCGGCTTTTTCGGCGCGCGAACTATCCTCGAGGAAGGTCGCGACCTGCTCGACGAGGAATAACACGGACGTTCGTTATACTAAAACTAACAATACCTAACCGTTCTCACCAAAGTCTTACAAATTTAAGGAAACGCCATGAAAAGAAAGCTGCTTGCGCTCTCTCTTGTTCTAACGCTCGCGCTCTCCGCCGTTCCTGCTGGGGCCGCCGAGGTCAAAGCGTCCGTGTCGATCGACGCCGCTCAAGTTGGCGAACCGATCTCGCCCTTCATCTACGGACAGTTCATCGAACACCTCGGTCGCTGCATCTACGGCGGTATCTGGGCGGAGATGCTTCAGGATCGTAAATTCTACGAAGCGCCCGCGCTTGCTCCGTGGGAACTCGTCGGATCGGCCGCTTTTACTCAGGAAAAGGAAGGAAAATTCGTCGGCGAAGCGTCTCCGAAATGGGTTTCAGAAAACGACGAGCCATTTGGCGTCCGGCAGAGTAATTTGGAATTCGTCAACGGCAAAAAATACGTCGGCTATTTCTGGGCCAAGCCCGCCGACGGTCAGAAGCTTACCGTCACGGTTGTCTTTGGCAATGG
>CACYBR010000341.1 GCA_902772705.1 uncultured Planctomycetota bacterium | reverse complement strand
CGACCTTTCGCGCTACGGCGGGTTTTCCAACGGACTCGATCTCGAACGTCTGAACTGGGGAAACTACGATCTGGTTGTGATCGACGAGTCGCACAATTTCCGCAACGGCGTCGGATCGCACTCCAACACGCACGACAGTCGTTACGCAAGGCTTATGGACAAGGTGATTCGCGCCGGCGTCAAGACGAAAGTTTTGATGCTTTCGGCGACGCCCGTCAACAATCGCTTTGTCGACCTTAGAAACCAGCTTGCGCTCGCTTACGAGGGGAATCCCGACCTGATCGACGAAAAGCTCGACACGAAGAAACCGATCGAGTCGATCTTCCGACAGGCGCAAAAAGCCTTCAACGATTGGATCAAGCTGGCGCCCGAATTACGGACGACCGAGGCGCTTCTGCGGACCCTTGATTTTGACTTTTTTGAACTTCTCGACAGCGTGACGATCGCGCGTTCGCGGCGACATATTGAGAAGTATTACGACACGGCGGAGATCGGTCAATTTCCCGAGCGGTTAAAGCCGATTTCGCTGAGACCTTCTCTGACGGACTTGAATCGCGCCGTCAATTACGAAGAGATTTACGAGCTGTTGGAGCAGTTGACGCTGTGCGTCTATACTCCTTCGGACTATGTTTTTCCCAGCAAACTGTCGGAGTATCTCGACAAGACGGTCAACAAGGGGGACAACCTGACGCAGCGCGGGCGCGAGCGTGGAATCCAGCAGCTTATGAGCATTAATCTGCTGAAACGCCTGGAAAGCTCCGTTCAATCTTTCAAGCTGACGCTTGAGCGAATCCTTGCGTTAATCAAGAACGCGATTAGAGTGATCGACGAATTTGAAGCGCGGCGCGGACCGTCTGAATTCGGCGGCTACGACGGATCGAACGTAGATTTCGATATCGACGACGACAATGCCGACGACTTCTGCGTCGGCAGGAAGGTTCAGTACGATCTTAATGATTTGGATTACGTGACTTGGCGCAGGGAGTTGCAGCAGGACGCGGACACGTTGGAACTGCTGACGTCGATGGTCGACGATATCACGCCTGAACATGACCTCAAGCTGCAAGAGCTTTTTAAACAACTCGACCAAAAAATGAACGCGCCGATCAACGGCGGCAATAAAAAGGTTCTGATTTTCACGGCGTTCGCCGATACGGCGGAATATCTCTACGATCATATTAGCGGTTATATGAAAGAACGGTATGGACTCGACTCCGCGATGATTACGGGAAGCGTCGACGGGCGGTCGACGATCAGGGGATTTAAGCCGACGCTGAACAACGTGCTGACCTGTTTCTCGCCAATCTCCAAAAGTCGCGACGTCTTAATGCCGGACAACGCGCCCGATATCGATATTCTGATCGCCACCGATTGCATTTCCGAAGGTCAGAACCTTCAGGACTGCGATTATCTGATCAACTACGATATTCACTGGAACCCCGTCCGAATTATTCAGCGATTCGGTCGAATCGACCGCATCGGCAGTCGGAATCAGCGCATTCAGCTCGTCAATTTTTGGCCCGATCTGGATCTCGACGAATATATCAACCTGAAAGCGCGCGTCGAAACGAGAATGAAGATTTCCGTCATGACCGCGACGGGAGACGACAACCCGATCAACCCGGAAGAGAAGGGCGACCTTGAATATCGGAAACAGCAGTTGAAGCGGTTGCAGGAAGAGGTTGTCGATTTAGAGGATATGTCGTCGGGAATTTCGATTATGGATTTGGGCTTGAACGAGTTCCGGCTCGATCTGGTCGAATACTTCAAGACGCACGGCGACCTTGCGGCGAAGCCGAAAGGGCTCCACGCGGTCGTTCCGGCGAGCGAGGATAATCCCGAGGGGGTGATCTTCGTCCTTCGCAACGTCAACGAAGGGGTCAACATCGACCACAAAAACCGAATCCATCCGTTCTATATGGTCTATATTAGCGCGGACGGCGAGGTTGTCTGCGATTATCTCAATCCGAAGAAACTGCTCGACTCCGTGCGGCTACTCTGCCGGGGCAAGAAGGAGCCGATTCAGGAACTGTGCCGGAAGTTCAATAAGGAGACGAGAGACGGGCGGAACATGCGTCGCGTTTCGGAACTGTTGAGCGGCGCGATTCGCTCGATTATCGCGACGAAGGAGTCGAGCGATATCGACAGTCTTTTCCACTCGGGGGGCACGAGCGCGCTGACGTCGAAGATTTCCGGGCTGGACGACTTTGAACTGGTCTGTTTCCTCGTGGTAAAGTGAAGGAGCGTGCGCGATGTTAGCTTTTCCGGAGAGCGCCTTTTTTAACCGCGTGATTCCCAAAGTGAAATTCTATGAGCATCTGCCGAAGACGTCGAAGTTGCGGCGCCTCTTTATCGATCAGATCAACGAGGTTCGCTGGCGCTACAAGATTGCGCCCTCGACCGTGAACGTCGCGCCGGGCAAAAACGCGGTTGAACTTCAGGTCTTTGAGGTTCGGTTGAAGTCGTCGCGATTCGATCCCGACGTCCTGCGTCAGATCGATAAGGCGATTTCGTATTACATCCTCTTTCTTCTGGCGTTTGAGGGCAAGTATCAGGCGTGGATCGGCTATAAAGAGTTTTCCGCTCGAAAAAAGGACGAGTGCAAGATCGGGAATTATTATCATACCGACTGGCTGACGGAAGAAGAACTTCCGCTCAAACTGGAGGGACTCGACGTCGACGCCGTCTATGAAAACTTTGTTCGCCAAGTCGCCGGGGACGCGCTTCGCTGTAGGAACGGCGAATCCTTGAAAGATTCTGTGGAACGCGACCTCCAGCGTCAGAAAATACAGAGAATGATCGCGGCTCTTAACGCTAAAATGCGGAGGGAAAAACAGTTCAATAAGCAGGTGAAGTTGAATGAGGAGTTGAAGAAACTCAAATTAGAGTTAGATATTTTAAACGCTGGAGTAACCTAATGATGAATAGATTAGACGACGTCTTTGTTTCTCATGCTTGCGATATCCTCGCTAAAACAAGCGGCGGTTTAAGCGGGGCGAAAATAGTCGAATATTGTAATTCATATGCAGTCGATTTTAATCGGAAAATTACGCATTATCGTTATCCATTTGACGTTTCTAATAAAAGAACTGTGTTATTAGAGAATTTACGATGTTTCGAAGATGTGGAACAATTCAAGATAATTAAAGATTTATGCGAACTTCCTTTTTTTGAAGACGAGGAGGAAGTTAAGAAATTGAAGACTGCTTTATATAGGCGATTTGGAAGTCTTGCCAAAGAAACATTTAGTGAAACAGAACTGATTCAGACTACGAAACATTGGCTCTCTAATTATCCCAAAGCTTTGGAGTTATATGAGAGCGCACTTGTAAAATTTGAGGGTGGTTTTTGGGAAAGGAATACGCTCGACGATATCCGTTTATCTTTTGAACTTCTTGTTAAAGACTTATTAGGAAACGATAAAAGCCTTGAGAATCAAATTCCCGGGATTGGTGGAATCCTCGACAAGATAGGGACTTCCGTAGAACTAAAAAATATGGTTCAAAAAATCGTCGACTACTACACGAAATTTCAGAATAACCATGTTAAGCACGACGATGCAGTTAATGGAAATGAAATTGAATACGTGATAGAGTTTACAAGCGCGATCATGAAATTCCTGATAAAAGCGAACGGAGGTAATTGAAATGGAAAAAATGAGAATGGAATCCCCTGATATGACAGCCCAAAACGTCGAGAAAATCGGCGCACTGTTCCCGAACTGCATAACAGAGGCTGT
>CACYBR010000340.1 GCA_902772705.1 uncultured Planctomycetota bacterium | reverse complement strand
TTTGCGATTCATCCAGATAACTCCTAACCAGAGCGTCGCTTTCCGCCGGTCTCGGACGATCGTCGGCGTTTGACTTCGTCGCTCGCAGACTGGCGAGAACGAGCAAAAGAATCGTCAACGATATGCGACAGGTTGTCGTTAAGCCGCGTCTCATGCGACCCTCCCTCTGAGTTGTTAATTGGCGTTGTACGGGCGAGCATTTAGCGAGAACCGCGTCGGAGTATCTTCTTATATCGAACGATGGGCAGCGCGAGTTCCGATTCGGTTTTCTCTGCGATATTCGCAACCGTGACTTCTGTCTCGCCCCTGTCGGTCATGACGTAGACGACGTCGCCGACCGCGACCCCGTCCAGGTCGAGCAGATAATCATAGCGCTTTCCTCCCGGGGAGAAGTATACAGACGCAAACCGTCGTTTCTTTTTCGAAATCCTGTCAGGCGGCGTAAACAGCATTTCGCCGGTTACGATCGCTTGCGTTTTGTCGCCAAGTCTGAACGCGACGCCGTCCGTTTTAGAGGCCGGATCATGATACGGGGCGACGCCGTCGAAATATTTTGGCGCGTCGACGTCCTCCGTCCCAACGACTATCCCATTTTTCACCCTGACGTTGAGCGTTTCGAGCATTCCGCAGAATCCTGCGTCAGGTTCGGTAATAAACAACTTCGGAGGATATTTCTCGTGTTTGAAGGGAGCGACGCGAATCGCCAGCTTGACGTCGCCGTTCGCCATACGCTTGATAACCAGTCGCAACTTGCGATATTTTTTCAGATGACACGCCAGAAGCGAATGAAGCGCCGCTTTCGTCGTTTTCCCGGGCTTTCTGATTTTCCCCGATTCAAGAAGGTCGTCCAGACGCCGTCTTATGCCGTCCGCAACGGACTGGTCGCCGTATTGTTCAAATTGGAGGCGCTGCCGGATCGCAAAACTGGCCTGCAGATAATACTTGTACGCGTCGTAGGGGTCGACGTAGCCTCCGTAGCCGCTTTCGTTATAACTTCCGAGACGCAACGCGATATCCGCAAATTTGCAATCGAAACGACCGTCAAGGATATACGAAAGATTCTGATCATAAAGCTCCGCAACGATGGAGTATGCGACCTTCGTGTTTTGGGGAACGCCATAGCCGTTCGCAAACATGTCCGCCAGCTTATAGCGGGATTCGTATACAAAGCCCGCCGCGCCGATCGAGAAGAATTTGAACGCTTCTTCGTATTGCGGTTCGCCGTTCCAGCATCTGCCGTAATAATAGATATAGCCAAGCGTATTCGCGTACGTGGGGTCGCCTGTCAGTTCGAACAGCCTCGTGACGCATTCAAGAGCCGTCTTCCAGTCGCATTCATAGGCCGGATCGCCGCCGTAACATCCGTAGCCTTTGCAACTGAGCGCGATAGGGTCGTCCCTCGGGATAAGGTCCTCTATGAATTTGCGGTAAACGGTCAGTTCAAGTTCGGTCGCTTTTTTCAGCCTGTCGTTGTTGCCGAACCGTCTCAGATATTCCTCTTTTTCATCGTCGCGATATTCGCGTTCAACGACTGGTTTTTTCTCTTCCGCGATAATATGCTCAACGTATCTGCCTATTTGCGATATTGTTTCGCCAATAGGCGCGGCATGATCGGACAACAGCGCTCTTAACTCTATGGAAAAGAGGCGACGGATATAGGCGTCTCTGCCCGGAAGGGGTTCAAGCGTTTCTATATGACGCGGCGTTTTCTCGGGAGAGACGCGTTCGTCGTCCTCGAACATGAAATTATAGAGGGAATTGAACCACTGTTTTTGGACCGTAGAGTTATCGTCGCCCGACGCCTGGATATTGCGAACTGCCGCAAGAATATCGTCAAACGTTATGACATAAGGCTTTTCAAGCGTTAAAGGAGTATACTCGGGACGTCCGCCGATAAGCTCAGATCGCTTGACCTCATATCTGCAAAACTGCCGAACCTGCGCTTCCGAGAGGACTATGGGCGCGACGATGGTCAAACGGTCAAGCGGGATCGTTCTTTCGTCGTATAGCTCTTGTATCCACACGGAAGCGTTTTTCTTACCGACTTTCAGGATCACGCCATGACGTTCCTTCCCCTTGAAATCGAACGTTACGGTATCGTCGACCTTAAACGCGTGCATGTTCAGCGCCTCGCTTATAATGCTCTAAAGAAAGCGCGCCGCGCCCCGGAGGGTACGACGCGTCTTTTCATGGGAACGATCCGCTCGCCGAATCAGCGGCGAATCGCGCCGTCGCCGATGACGACGTACTTGTAGCTCGTGAGCTCGTCGACTCCGCAGGGACCGCGTACGTGGAACTTGTCCGTGCTGATCCCGATTTCCGCGCCGAGCCCGAACTGGCCCCCGTCGTGCAGACGCGTGCTCGCGTTGACCATGACGGCGGCGGAATCGATCCCCGTTGTGAACGTTCGGACCGCGTTGAGATCCTTCGAAACGATCGCTTCCGTGTGCCCGGAGCTGTGCTCGTTGATGAAATCAATCGCCTCTTGAAGGGAGTCGACGACCTTGACGGAAATCTTCGCCGCGAGATATTCCGTGTCGAAGTCCTCTTCCGTCGCGCGGACCACGCTGATTCCGGGTCCCGCGAGCGCGAGGGTCGCTTCGTCGCCGCGAATCTCGCAGCCGCCCTGAGCGAGCGCGCCGAGGAGCCTCGGGAGCGCGTCCTTCGCGATCGCAGAATGGACGACGAGCGATTCGGCGGTGTTGCATGTGCCGAGCCGCTGAAGCTTCGAGTTGACCAGGACCTTCTCGGCGATCTCAAGGTCGGCGCTCCGGTCGATGTAGACGTGGCAGTTTCCGGCGAAGTGCTTAATGACGGGCATTCGCGCTTCGCTTGAGACGCGCTTGATGAGGGAATATCCTCCGCGTGGGATCGCAACGTCGACGTATTCCGGAAGATGCAGAAATTCGTCGACCGCGTCGCGATCGGTCGTGCTCAGCAGCTGGACGGCGTCGGCGGGAAGACCCGTTTCAGCGGCGGCGTCCGCCAGGAGCTTGCCAAGCGCGAGGTTCGAGTGAATCGCCTCCTTGCCGCCGCGCAGCACGACGGCGTTGCCGCTCTTGACGCAGATCGCGGCCGCGTCGGTCGTAACGTTCGGACGCGACTCATAGATGAAGAAGACGACGCCGATCGGCGTGCGCACCTTCTGCACCTCGAACCCTTCCGGACGAATCGACGAGCTGACAACCGAACCGATCGGGTCGCGGAACGACGCGATCTCTCGGAGCGCTTTAGCCATTCCAGCGAGCGTCTTTTCGTTGAGGGTGAGGCGGTCGATCATCGCGGGGGCGAGCCCAGCGACGCGCGCGGCCTCGAGGTCTTTGGCGTTCGCATCGAGAATCTCAGGCGTCCGTTCGGTCAGCCGCGTCGCGACCAGCTCGAGCCACGCGTTTTTGGCGGCGCCGGAGACGGCCGCGAGCGCGCGAGACGCGCGTTTGGCGCGCTTGGCGACGTCGAGACAATATTCGCTTAAATTAAATTCTGACATGTTTTACCGTTTCATTGTCTGGCGTTAGTCTTCGACGTCCATGAGGCGCGTCGGAAGCTTCTTTTCGGCGACGAGTCGGCACAGGACGGGAACCAGCAGGCGCGTTGCGCGCGCGCGGTGGCTGATCGCGCTCTTGATGATGGGCGCGAGGTCGCCAAACGTCTTGTGATATTCGATCACCTCAAAGAGAGGATCGTAACCGAAGCCGTTGACGCCGCTTTCTTCAAAAAGAACGCGACCGCGGCACTGTTGCTCCGTCTCGAACACGACGTTCCCCTCTGGGTCGGCGAGGACCATGTGGCACGCGTAATGCGCGCCGCGCTTCTCGAGCGGTACGCCGGCGAGGTCGGCGAGCAGCTTCTCGTTGTTGCGCGCGTCGCTGCGTTCGTCTGCGCCGGCGTAACGCGCGGAATAGACGCCCGGGGCGCCGCCGAGATAATCGACGCAAATTCCGGAGTCTTCCGCGAGCGTCCATTCCTTCAGGTTCAACGCCTGCTCGATCGCCTTCTTTCGCGCGTTCTCGGCAAAGGTCGTTCCGTCTTCCACGACGTCGATCGCGCCGTCAACCTCGGCGAGCGTTATGAAGCGCACGCCGGAGGACGCGACGATCGCGGTCGCTTCGATCGCCTTATTTTTGTTACTCGTGCCGAAAATGATATAAGGGACTTCTTTTTTCATGATCTCTGCAACGTCTGAACGTTTGAGTTCATTCTTAAAAAGCCGGAACGACCGCGCGTGAAACGAAGAATCGCGCGCGGTCGAACGTGGCGACGATCATTTTCCGAACTCGTCGGCGAGCTTGGGCGCCTTATAGATCGAGCGGATGACTTCGCGGATTCCGGTCGAGTGCACCAGGACCGCGCGCGCCTGAACCTCGTCAAAGATGAAGTTCAGGACGAGGGACTGGATGTTGCCGTCGAAAATGAGTCCGACGACTTCGCCCTTGGCGTTGACGCAGGGACTGCCCGAGTTGCCGCCGATGAT
>CACYBR010000339.1 GCA_902772705.1 uncultured Planctomycetota bacterium | reverse complement strand
TTGAGCCCGAAAAGACGAGCGCTCGTACCGTTCTCCGATTGATTTGAGTCGCCGCGCAACGACGCGGCCGTTTTTTCGCCGGAAGGCGTGTCGTTCATAGGGAAATCCTTTTCAAGCGTGTTTAGAATCCAATTAAGTAGAAAAAGGTCGACGCGCGTCAGACGCCAAGAAAGCCTCCGACGCAGTCTCCCGCGTAGTCCGCAAGCTCGGTTATCGCCCAGACGAGCGCGTCCAGACGGTCGACCGACTGATTCGGCGTCGACGGACCGGCGTACGACGTCATCTCTTCTTCGAGCTCGTGAAAGACGCCAACGTGGCGCGCCCTGCCGTGTTGATACAGGATCGCGACGGGCTCGGCGCGCAGAATCTTGCCCCGGGTCGCGCGGACCGTGCGCACGGGAAGATTCGGATCGATCTGGCGGAGCGCGGACGCGACAAGGTCGCCGCCCTGATTCGTTTCAACGACGACCGCGTCTCCCTGCCAGAACCGGAACGTTTCGACGACCTCGCGCGCCCAGCGATCGGGCGGCGCGGTCAGCGACCGGTCGTCGAGCACGTAAAAGGACGGACGACCGTCCGGCGCGCGTACCCTGCCCGCGACGACGATTCCCGTGGCGTCGCTGCGCTCGCCGCTCGTCACGGCGGGATCGACGCCCACGACGATCCGTTCGAGTTCGCGCGGAACCTCGACGACTCGATTCGCGTCGATCGTCTCCTGCTTCCAGAGCGCGCGTTCCATATCGTTGGAGAATTCCCCGTAAAGGAATCGTTTCTTCATGCGCTCGGAGCCGGTCGCGAGCGTCGATTCGATATAGTTCTCCGGCAGATTCTCAACGTTGTCGATCGGATTGATCTGAATCGCGCCGTATTCGTCGAAATTTGTCAGCTTCGCGCGCGTCGTCGGGTTAATCCCCTCGATGAAGAGGCGATAGGTCCAGTGGGAGCGTCCCGGCGGATTGCAGTCGAAGAACGCGCGGTTGCGCAGACGCCTGCCGTTGCGGTCGAACCTCCGCTGAGCGAGTCGCGTCGTTGCGATCTCGACGGAGGAATAGGCAATCTCGGAACATTCGTTGAAGTAGACGCCGGCGTATTCGCGCCCGAGGATCCGCTCGACGCGTCGCTCGTCGTCGAGTCCTACGAACCAGAATTCGGCGTCCGCGCACGGAATCACAATCCTCGCGTCGGAGAGGTTGCGCTTGTACTCGATCCCGGGAAAGGACAGTTCAAGCATCTTCGGAAACGTGTCGTCGAAGACGGAGTTCTTAACGGAATTGAAGTATCGGCGAAAGACGGCGTACCGCCCGCCGTAGCGCATCCCCATAGCGGCGAGCGCGTGACAGAATTCGAACGTCTTGCCGGACCGCGACCCTCCGTAAGCGAGAATCCGCGACTTATCACGAACGAGCCGTCGGAGCGCGAGTTGCGCGCGCGTCGGACGATATCGAACCGGCTGTTCCACGCGTCTGCCTCCTCCTTCCCGAACCGCTCGACGACGTCGAGTCCATTTATTTAGAACGACTCTGGTTTCACCCCAAAAGCGCGTTTCCTTCTTCGTCGTCGCCGACGAAACGTTCGAGAAGCCGCGTTCATCCTGAACGGCCAGGCGTAAAGCGTTAAAACAACGAATAACAGAGTCGTTCGTGAAAAAAAAGCCGTCGCGCTGGAAAACATGTCCCAGCGCCGTAATAATATCGCGTCGACGTTAAAACAGAACCGGGGCTATCTAAAAAATTATAGTTTTTGTACCAAAAACACGCGTTTCATTCGGTATTTTCCGTTACAAAAAATCTGGATTTTTTTTCAGAAACGCGCCGGCGTTCGCCATGGTCGCGCTTGCGCGAGGGCGCCGGCGGCGCGTTCTATCGTCGCGAAGGCGCTGGTCTCGCGATTGAGCCGGTTTTTGTTTTTTTTGCGCCGCGCCCCTTTTCAAAACGCGTTCCAGCGCTATACTCTCAAGCAGAAAGCCGAAGTGGCGGAATTGGCAGACGCGCTAGGTTCAGGTCCTAGTCCACGTAACAGTGGGTGAAGGTTCGAGTCCTTTCTTCGGCATGAAAACGCGGCGACTCGTATAAGGGTTTCCGCGTTTTTCTTTTTTTCGTTTCTTTCAACCGTTCCACGTCGCGCGGATTATCTCCACATATTTTTATAAAATAGCGCGATTGTGGTCGAATTCGCTTGCATTCGCGGACGCGACGTCGCATAATGCACGGTGGAGGCGCACAGGGAACAACGCGCGCGCGCGACCCCACTGAACATTCGCGCGACGTCCCGACCTCCTGACCCACCCCAGGGTCGGCGCGCTCGCGGCGTCGCCGCCCTCTTTGAAACGATAGACGCGGGAGAATCATGTCGACTCGAACCCTTATGACTACTGTCGTAACGTCGCTTGTCATGCTCGTCGCGGGCGTTGTCAACGCCGGCGATTACAAGGGCCCCATTAAGCTGCTGCCGACGCAGGACGGCGCGACGCTCTATTCCCTCAACATGGACGCGAAGGAGATCGCGGTCGTTACGGTCGCCGACGGAACCGTCGCGCGCACGATCCCGATTCCGGGCGTTCCGAACGACATGTGTCTGAGCGCCGACGAAAAGACGATGTACGTCGGTTACGGCGACTATCAGGGCAAGGTCTGCGCTATCGATATCGCCTCCGGCTCGGTTACGGGAGAGGGAGTCGTCGGGCACACGCCGTGCGGGCTGTGTCTGACCTCGGACGGCACGACGTTGTACGTGTGTCTTCGTCATGACTGGAAAATCGCGAAGGTTACGCTTCCAGACTTCCAGGTCGCCGCGACGTATCCGGCGTTGCACGAGCCGTGCGACGCGGTCCTCACGCCGGACGACAAATCCTACTTCGTCGCCAACTTCCTGCCGCTGGACCGCTCCGACGGGGCGAACGTCGCCGCCGAGATTACGTGTCTTGACACGGTCACGGGCGAAACGAAGCAGATCCGGCTTCCGAACGGCAGTTCGAGTATGCATCACATAACGATATCGCCGGACGGCAAGTACGTCTATACGACGGCGATTCTTGCGCGGTATCAGCTTCCGACGACGCAGGTGGAACGCGGGTGGATGAACACGAACGGCTTCAGCATCATCGACGCGGAAAAGCGCGAGTTCGTCAACACGGTGCTTCTCGACGACGTCGATCGCGGCGCGGCGAACCCGTGGCCGATCGCGGTCTCTCCGGACGGCAAGCAGATCTGCGTGGGACTCGCGGGCTCGCACGAGCTGTGCGT
>CACYBR010000338.1 GCA_902772705.1 uncultured Planctomycetota bacterium | reverse complement strand
TGATAGACATTCAGCATGAACCGACGCTCCAACATCCGTAAACGCTCGTTGACAACCGGCGCTTCAGGAGCGTCCTTTCTTCTTTTTACACAATTATGTGGAAGTTCCGTTTTTTGTACCCAAAGTATCACGAAAAGCAATCAGAGCCCTGCCGGGCATAAATCTTATTTGCCGGTCATTTGCCGCTCAGTGACGTAATGGCGTAACAGCAACTACAAATCTACTATATATAGAGTCTTAAAAGTTCTGTTTTCTGAGTTTTTTATTTGCCGGTCGTTTGCTGAAAGACAAAAGCCTTCAGGTCTCTTCAAGTTTTAGAATCGTTCCTAGTTTTTTCTTCCCCCGGGAACCAGGGGCGCCAGGCGGTTGAAACGAGCGAAGAATTCGCGTCAGCGCCGGACGTTGACGCGCTTTGTCAATTCTGTACGACAACGCCAGAACGCGCTCCGCGTCGTTTGACGCGGAGGCGTCTGCTTCTGTGGAGCGGGTGCGAATATGAATTATCTTTGGGTCGCGCCAGGGGGCCTCACGCCTTGTTGAACTTGTCTTTTGACTGTCGGCAACGTGGACAGCGCCAGTCGTCTGGGAGCTCCTCGAAGGGCGTGCCGTCATGTTCGGCGGGGTCGTAGACGTACCCGCAGACGGAACAGACGTATTTGCCCGTCGCGGTTTTGAAGACGACGTCGCCGACCGGTAGCGTCTCCGGCGGGTTGTTCAGATCGACGATCCTTTTCTTTTCAAGGTTCTCGCGTCCCAGCGGCGTGTGGGTCGAGAGATAGACCGTCGGATGGTTCTGAACGAATTCTCGGACACGGTCGAGCGTCTCGCGCGCGGCGACGACGTCGTCGTAAACGACGGAGAGCCTGTTCACATAGAGCGCCTCGTCGGTATACGTGACGTCCCCGTGCAGCATGTAGAAGAGCCCGTCGCTTTCAACGACGACAACGCTGGTCCCGCGCGTGTGACCCTTGGCGCGTATGTAATAGACTCCGTCGCGGATCTTCTGCGATTCCGGGAAGTTGTAGTACGGACCGTCCGTAAAGGCGACCGGAACGATATTGTTAAGTCCCTTGAATTCCTCCGCGTCCGTCTCGTCCTCGTTGACGAAAATCTGAGCGTTCGGGAAGGAACGAAGCTCGCCGGTATGGTCGATATGACGGTGCGTTACGAGGATCTTCGTCACCTGCTCGGGCTTATAACCGAGCGCGGCGAGCGCGTCCATGTAACTGCAGACGTCCTGACCGGTATAGACCTGCGTGTTCTCGTCGGGCGCTTCCTCCGGCGTTCCTGCGGGAAGCCCCGTGTCGACCAGAATGACCTCGTCTCCCGCGTCGATCAGGTAGTTCGTGAGGCATGAGCGGTATTTGACCGTTGGAACGAACTTTTCCGGCCCCTCTTCTCCGCCAAAGACAAAGGGCGCGGTCAGAAAACCGTTATCTCTGAAAGTAATCGCTTTAATAATCAACGCAATTCTCCTTAATTCGTTTAGAGCAACGCTTTAACGCACGCTTCGACCTCGGCGAGATCGGCGGTCGGCTCAAAGCGTTTGACGACGTTTCCATCGCGGTCGACGATGAATTTCGTGAAGTTCCACTTGATATCCGGTTTCTTATCCCAGTCGGGATCCTTTTCGGCGAACATCTTCTCCAGGAGCTCTTTGTACGGATGTTCTTCAAAGCCTTCAAATCCGATTTGGGACTTCAGATACGTATAGAGCGGCAACTCGTTTTCGCCGTTGACGTCCGCCTTTTTCATCTGCGGAAACGTCGTGTTGAAGTGAAGAACGCAGAAATCGTGGATCTCGTCGTCCGTTCCGGGCGCCTGCGCGCCAAACTGATTGCACGGAATATCGAGGATCTCAAGCCCCTGATCGTGATAGTCCCGGTACATTCGTTCAATCGGCTCATACTGCGGCGTGAACCCGCAACCGGTCGCCGTGTTGACGATCATAATGACCCTGCCCTTGTAATCCGCAAGCTTAAGTTCTTCTCCCTTGCCCGTTGTGATCGTGTAATCGTAGATCATAGTCTGAGTTTTCCTTCGATGATTGGCGTTTCAATGTGAGTTTTGTCCCGACGGCGCGTTTAAGAATCAGAGCGACTTTCCAAAATTCCGAAGCTCCGCCATTTTAGCGTCCGATTGATTCTCGGCGCCAGCGGCGAGGAAGATTCCAGCGTCCGCGATTTCCGTGTACCCGACGATCGACTTGTAGGTCGCGATGGCGCCGTCAAAAGAGAGCGGAGATTCGGCGCTGAGGAAGAGCGCGGCCTTTTTCGCGACGGGCTTGCCGATGGCGTAGACGCGCTGGATCGCCGCGCTGATCTGCGCCGTCATGGCGAAATAGTAAACAGGCGACGCCCAGACGATCATGTCGGCGCTCTTGTACGCGGCCATGACCTTCTCCATGTCGTCCTTCTGAACGCAGGCGCCTTCTCCCTTGCCGTGGCAATATTCGCAGGCAAGGCAACCTGCGATCTTCATTCTGCCGACGTGGAGGAGCTCCACCTCATGTCCCGCTTCCTTCGCGCCTTCGGCGAACGCGTCGATCATGGCCGACGTATTGCCCTTTTTGGGACTTCCATTTAGAACGGCGATTTTCATTTGACTGTTCCTCTTTGTTGTTACGTTGTCGATAGTTCTATTTTTACAAACGCGGCGCGGTTAAGTCGCCTTATCCGCGCCGACGCCGCAGTAAATCGGCCTGAGGCGAGACGGAGCGGAGAGAATCTCCGCGAAACGACGCTATTGCTCCAGCGTCTGAATAATCCCAGGCGATCAGGTCGTACTTGTCCCTGAAATGCCGGTAAAAGGTCGCGGGCGAGTATCCGCAGTTTTCGACGACGTC
>CACYBR010000337.1 GCA_902772705.1 uncultured Planctomycetota bacterium | reverse complement strand
CTGATTATCGTGATCTACGCCGCCGCCATGTTCGTTATTCAGGCGGTCGCCGTACGCGTTATGAACGCGCTCTCCGCTTCATGACGGCGACCGAGCAGTTCTATCCCAACAACAGGAGCGTTGACGTCGCGCCGCGATTCAAAATGAACTGCGGCGACGTTTGTTTTCATCCGTTCCACGATTTCAGCGTTTTTATAATTTTGTGGCGATTGTCAATTGGCAGTCGCTTGATTTTCATCGTCGGTTCTTTTATCATGTTCGAAGTTGCGTCGTGAAGACGCTTCTTTTGTTTAGTATACCGAAATTTTTACCCGTTCTGGAAGCCGTTTCCGCGCGTCAAACCGCGTAAACGCATAAGACGGGCTTTTGGTGCAACGGCGCGTCAGCGCGATTCCGGCATGACATAAACCGGATTTAGAGGAGTAATCTTATGAAATCAACGCAAACCCGCGTCGGACGGCGCGATTTTCTCAAGGGCGTCGCGCTCTGTGGCGCCGCGTCTTTTGTTCCGGCGCTCGTGCCCGCGTCCGCGTTAGGGCTCGACGGCACGGTCTCGCCAAGCGAGAAAATCAATCTCGGCGCAATCGGCATCGGCGCGCGAGGCGAAGGCGACCTCGCGATCTTTATGGGGCGTCCCGACGTTCGCTTCCGCGCTATCTGCGATATTCGCCGCATTCGCCGCGAAACCATACGCGATCGCGCCAATAAGCTGTACAACGACACAGAATGCGCGACCTATATCGATATGCACGAGCTTCTGCAGCGCGAAGATATCGACGCGGTTCTTATCGCTACTGGCGACCGTTGGCACACGATGGCCTCGATCACCGCCGCGAAGTACGGCAAGGACGTCTATTGCGAAAAGCCGCTCTCGCTCACTATTCAGGAAAGCCGCGCGCTCGCCGACGCCGTCAAACGCTATGGGATCGTCTATCAGGCAGGCACCCAGCGCCGCAACATCGGAAACTTCATGCTCGCCGCTGAAATCGCCCAGTCGGGCAAGCTCGGAAAGCTGACCGAAGTTCACGCCAACACGCTGTGGCCGGCGACTGACCAGGACTGGTATCCCGCCGAACCGGAACCGGCTCCCGACGAAGTCGATTGGGACCGCTGGCTCGGTCCGTGCCCCTGGCGTCCCTACAACAGCAAGTACGTCGCCGGAGACTGGCGCGGCAAGTTTGACTTCCACGGCGGCGGAATCCTCGAATGGGGCTCTCATACGGTCGACCTCTGCCAGTGGGCGGCGCAAAAAGACGACACGGCGCCGGTGCGCTACGAACCTCAGTTCAACGACGACGGCTCGATCGCGGGTCACATCTGGGCTTACTACGCCGACGGTCTCAAGCTCGTCATGCGTTCTGACGGATGGCTTGGCCTTGGCACATGCTCCGCGCGATACGTCGGCGAAGAGGGTTGGGTTGAAACGGGCGACAGCGGGCGTATGGCGGTCTCCAACGACAAGCTGCGCGGCGAACTTAAATATTTCGGAATGCCGGGCACCGACCCGACGACTCACATCGCGGAATTCTGCGAATGCGTCAAGACGCGCCGCAATCCGAAGGCGAACGCCGCGGTGGCCGCGCAGTCTCACATCGCCTCGCACTGCGCTTATATCGCGTGGCAGCTTCAGCGCACGATCGAATTCGATCCCGTCAAAGAAGAATTCAACGACGCGGACGCCAACCGCATGCGCACACGCGCCATGCGCGCTCCGTACACGCTCTGAGTTTAAGAGCGCCTCGTTTTATTGTCGTCTAAAAACAAAATCAACCACGCGCGCGCTGTTGTTTAACGCGCAGCCGCGCAGGAGAATATAACATTATGCGTACCAGATTTTTCCTCGCGCTTCTGACCGGCGCGATCCTCGCTCTGGCGGCCAACGTCGCAAGCGCCCAGACATGGCAGGAGGTTCAAACCTCGACGGACGAGGACCTGCTCATTCAGGCGATTACGAACACGGGCGACGCCCCTGAAGATATCCACAATACGAACGTCGCGTGCAAGCGCCTTGCCGTCTACGGCTCTCCAAAGGCGATCCCCGCGCTCGTCGCGCTGCTCCCGAACGAAAAGCTCAACTTCAACGCGCGTTTCGCGCTCGAAGCCATGCCCTTTGACGAAGTCGACGCCGCGCTGCTCGACGCGACTAAAGAGCTCAAAGGCGCCTGCCTCGTCGGCGTGATCGACACGATCGGCGTCCGCGGCAAGGCCGAATCCTTCGCGACGCTCAAGGAAATCGCCGCTTCCAACGACGATCCCGCCGTCCAGAGAGCGGTCTACGCCGCCGCCGGCGCGATTGCGTCTGCGGAATCGGAAGCGTTCCTCGTCGAAGAATCCAAAAAGGACCTCGCCGCGATGGAGTATTTCGTCCGCAAGGGACTTGGCGACGCTATTCTTGACGTCGCGGAAAACTACGAGAAGACCGGCGAATTCGCCAAGGCCGCGGCCCTCGACGACGTCGTCGCCAACGCCGCGTTCCCGAAGTACGAAAAGGAAGCCGGTCTCTATCGTTCGCTGCTCAACAAGGGCGCCG
>CACYBR010000336.1 GCA_902772705.1 uncultured Planctomycetota bacterium | reverse complement strand
TGATTGAAAGCGATTCTATGACTCGCATCTGGCTTCCCTTTTTTCTTGAGAAGCGTTAATCAAGTATTCTTCAACGGGGGAAATTGCCGTCATATACAAGCGCGACTACGCGCAGACGAGAAGTTGACAAATGACAACATGAACAAGCCCCGCCGTGATTCCCCGAACCGGTCCAATCGCGCTACGTAGGACGAAGGGGAGACTCCGATTGGCTTGTTACTGAGGAGTTTTGTGGCTTTGTCGGATAGGCTCTCGTTGGCGCGAGATTTCTGGACGAATTCCTGCCGGAAACGTTTTCATGATCTGAATGTACGAGCAGCACGAGCAGAATCTGCAGACAGGCGTGTCAAATGGCGAGCCCATGCGTATTTGGTCGAGGTTTTTGCGGACAGATCTTTTGCATCGTCAAAAAAGGGTTCTGAAGTCTGTAAAATTGCGAGGAATGGAAGAAAGCGTGTGACAATAAGAGAAGGACGCCTATCGAGCTTTCCGTCATTTCCGCGACGCCTCATGAGACGCGGGAGTGATTGGACGAACGCCTGGTTGCATAACTATCGACGTTTTGGCGTTCGCTATGATTCGTAGTCCTTGCCCGGATCATAATTGTACAGAAAAGGGTTTGAAGCCGCTTCTTCTCAAACTATCTGTGGCTACGTTTTGGAGAAAGAGGAAAGAAGGGAAAGTTTTCCTCTGTTTTCTTAGCTCAAAAAAGTTTATACTCCCGGAGCTGGGGAGGCCCTGGCGTTGGCATATTAGGCTTTTGGGACAAACATTTACGGAACGACGATGTATAACTACTGGCGCGCTATTCAGTTAACACTCAAATACAAGTGGAATATCGTTGGGGTTATTGTCGCTTCCCTTTGTCTGGCTCTTTGTTGGGGAGGGAATATCGCGACTGTATATCCTCTCGTACAGGTCTCGTTTCAGGGTGATTCCGTAAACAGTTGGCTTGGAAAAGAAGTCCAGGCTCAAACGGAACGTATTGAACGTTTGTACGCTGAGCAGGGCGCTATCTTATCTGGCGTGGCGCCCGATGATGAAGAAGCGATTCTCAAAGCGATCGCCAGCAGGTCTGCCAACGAGCATGGAGAGAACGAAGAAGTTGCGTCCGAAGGGAACGCGAGGATTTCGGTAGATTTGAACGACGTCTCGTTAACTCCTGACGCGCGTCAACGACTGTCGGTTCTTAAAGTACAAATATCAAACGCGGAGAAGCTTCTTAAACGTTATAAGACTCTTCAACCTTATGCCGCTCGTTGGACGCCCGACGATCCTTTTATGACCGTCGTGATGTTGATGTTTTATGTTGTTATCGTAACGACGATCAAGGGCGTTTGCTCCTACGTCCATTCTTATTTGGCGTCGCGATTGGGACAACTGGGGTCTCTTGAACTTCGTTCTCTCTTCTTTCGAAAGATGCTCGAATATGAAACGACTTTTTTCAGCCAGCGAGGGATTTCGGACGCTACGACAAGGTTCACGTCTGACATGGGAACGTTGTCCAATGGATTGACGCTTGCGTATGGCAAAGCGCTTCGCGAGCCTCTAAAGTTAATCGTGTGTCTGATAGGCGCGCTTTTAGTGAGCTGGCAGTTGCTTCTCTTTACGTTTCTTTTTGTTCCGATCGCTTATTTTTTGATTCGCTGGCTTGCGAAATCGTTGAAGCGGGTTGTTCGCCGAATGATGGCGGAAATGGCGCAACTTTATGGTCGCATCGACGAAACGTTTCGCGCTATTAAAGTTGTTAAATCTTTTAATCGTGAGGAGTACGAGTCGCAAAAATTCCTTCGTGCCAATGAAACGTATTTCAAACGTGGGATGAAAACTGCCAAATATGACGCTTTAACCAGTCCCCTGACTGAATTACTTGGCATTGGTATGCTTGTTTTGGCGATAACCGCAGGCGCTTACCTTATTATTTACCAGAAAACGAGTTTATTTGGGATTCCAACTTCGTCGCGTCCATTTGACCTTGGCACATTAATTCTTTTCTATGGCTTCCTGATTGGCGCTTCGGATCCAGCCCGGCGTTTGTCCGATATTTTTACCAATATTCAGGGCGCCTGCGCCGCAGCGGATCGCGTGTATGAAGTGATCGATCGTGAAGTTCCTATCAAGGATTGTGATAATCCAAAGCGACTTGCCGAATTCAAGGACTCGATTGTTTTTGAAAACGTCTATTATGAATATCCTTTGGAAGTTATCAAACCGCAGGGGGCTAAACAAAGGGATAAAATCCGGTTTGAGGACGCGCTGAAGAACGTTTGGAGTAAATTGGCGAGTAAGCTTCATTCTCAATCCAAAAAGAGTAACGCCGCCGACTCGTCTGACACGCCGGAAGAAAAAGCCGAAAGATCGGTTGAAGCGCGTCTCCAGGAAAGTCGAGTTGTTCTCAAAGGCGTTTCCCTAACGATCAATAGCGGGGAGACTATCGCTATTGTCGGGCGTAGCGGATGCGGGAAGAGCACTCTTATGAGCATGATTCCCCGGTTTATCGATCCTGTTGACGGTCGCGTATTGATTGATGGGATTCCCTTGAAGGATATCAAGATTTCTGACCTCCGCGATCAGATAGGTCTCGTCTCGCAGGATTCCGTCCTTTTCAACGACACCGTTTTTGAAAATATTCGTTATGGACGATTGGACGCGACCCGTGAAGAGATTATTCAGGCCGCCAAAGACGCATATGCCGACGATTTTATCCGTAACGAACTTTCCGACGGTTACGAAACGATAGTAGGACCAGGCGGCGGCGCTCTTTCTGGCGGTCAACGACAGCGAATTGCGCTGGCTCGTGCATTGCTCAAGAATCCACGCATTTTTCTGCTCGACGAGGCGACGAGCCAGATTGACCTTCAAAGCGAGCGCTTCATTCATCAGGCTTTGAAGAAATTCGTTGGAGACCGTACGACGATTCTGGTGACTCATCGCCTTACGGCAATCCAACTTGCAGACCGCGTGGTCGTTATGCAGGAAGGCGTTCCTCAGTTCGTCGGAACACATGAGGAGGCGTTGAAGAATTCGCCGTTTTACGCGGCGCTTTGGGCGAGCGAATCGCCGAATGATATGATTGGCTAGTGTTTGAACTTCGGATATTCCGAGAGGAGTCGATCTGTTTTCCTATAGGTGATAGCGATGAGAGCTGAAAAGACGGCGTTGATTTTGATTGAGTTTCAGAACGATTTTTGTAAGGAAGGCGGAAAGCTGAATTCTCTCGTTCATGACGAGATCGCTCGCAATAACACTCTTGCGAACGCCAAAAAATTGCTCGACGGCGCGCGCAAAAAGAAAATTCATATTGTGCATTGTCCTTTTGTTTTGGACCGAGCGTGGGCTGTTGGACATAAGTTTGAAGGACTTATTAGCGGGTTGGTAGAGGGCGACGTCTTTGCTCCCGGGTCATGGGGAGTCGAGATTATCGACGAACTCAAGCCGATTGAGGGCGAAACGATCCTCACAGGGAAGCGTTCCATCAATGGATTCGAGCACACGAATCTTGCGGAAATTCTGGGAGAACACGGGGTAGAAAACGTAGGAGTTTGTGGCTTTCTGACGAACGTCTGCGCGCAGGCGACCGCCTGGGGCTCCTATGATCGTGGTTTTCGTACCCGCTTAATCCCGGAAGCTTGCGGCGCGGCGACTCAAGAGATTCAGAGCTTTGTAGAAGAACATATTTGTCCCATTTTTGGCGGCGTTCCGACTGTCGACGAATTCCTTTCTGAAATTGAATAATCGAAATTTTCTCCAGACGTCTTTCTGAACCCATGATTAAACGCGGCGTTTGGCGTGCAAACGCCGCGTTTAATTTCAGAATCCCTCTCGACGACGAGATTTTAAAATAGTGAAGCTTTTCCGGATTTGTTGATTTTTACGGTTTTGTTGAAAATTCCGATTTTTCTCTCAATCTTTTTTTAGTCGGGGTCGACAATACTAGTAGCGACGTTTGAAGGACGTTCATTTGGGAGGCGCCAATGGCGCAACTCTGATTGATTGAGAAGTTAGACGTCTTTCGTCGCCGTGAACAGTTTGCGTCTTGCGACTAGGATTTGCCGAATCCCCCCCTGAGCGTGAGGCGTTTAAATAAACGCGCGGTCGCCGAGTAACGGCGGCTCTATTGTCGAGAACGGAATCTTGTGAGGATACAATGACCAGTTCAAATGCAGACAGAAACGGACAAGTCCGGTTACAACGCGCCAAAAGGTTCAACCTTCTGGCGAACGCCGTTCGCAAGCAAAATGCGCTCAAGGCGGGCCTCGTCTCCGCTCTCGTGCTTATGGGAGCCGTAAACTTCGTCCCTGAATCTTTTGCGCAGCAGACTTCCCAAATTCAAACCGTCAATTCTCCGTGGACGGGTCAGAATGGGCGCGAGGCTGTTGATTTGGGCGCCAAACCAAATACGAAGGCGGTTGAAAAGAACACGGCTAAAAAGACGGCTTCTAAGCGTGCCAGCCGTATTCGTCAGGTTCAGGCGGCGATTCCTCAGGAAGATCTTCTTGGAGGCGATCTGAACGAACCTCTTCGTAACCCCGAATTTGATAATGTTCCGCTCGAAAAACCAACAGTTGGAGTCGAGGAGGTTATTGGCGGATTGACCGCTGTTCCCGAGACTCTTGAGACTGTTCCAGCGACGCCGGCCACGACCACGGCCCCTGAGACGCCACCCGTTTCATCCATTCCGAAACGACTCCAGACGAGTGAATCCGTTCCTCCTCAGAATTATCCCCAGAAGGATTTGGTTAAGGACAACAACGCTAATCCGAACACGAGATCAAACGCTGTTCCTGGTTATTCCACGAATCCGTATTCGCGCATTGGTCAGGCAGAATACAATCCCGCTCAGTTCTATGGCGGCGCCAGTCCCAATAGTTCGATTAATGGTTATCGCAACGCGCCTCCCGTTGTTGCCTACGGACAAAACCTTTACGGCGTCCCCTCCGAACAGGGGTGTTGCGATGGCGCTTTTGGCGGTTTCTTTCAGAATACTCAGCTGAGCGCGGGGTTTGACGGAATGAAGAGCGCGATCGATCTTGCCGATCCTGGCAACTACGGCGGCGATTTCGCTGTCAATTGGGGTAGCGCGCGACCCGTGTTTGGCGGTTTGCATCTTCAGGCTGGCGCCAGAGGCGTCTTCACGGACCTTAACGGAACCGTCGCCAATGGTTTCGAGACAGATAATAGCCGTTCTCAGACTTTTTGGACCGCAGGCGCGTACTTCCGTTCCAACCAGTTCTCGACCGAGGGACTTTCCTTTGGCGTAGTTTACGACTCTCTGACGGAAAAATACTATCGCAAATACGAACTCCAGCAGTTGCGCACAGAACTCTCCTACACATTCGGAGGAGGCACGACTCTTGGGTTCCGCGGAGCGTTTGGCTTGAACGAAGACTGGTGCGAGCTTCTCAATCTCGGGGGAGGTCTGACGATTGACGCTAAAGCGGAGTCGACGGATTATTACACGGCGTTCCTGCGCAGGGCGTTCGACCAGGGCGGCGAATTCACCATCTTCGGCGGCGTGACTGAATGGAGCGAAGGAATCGTCGGCGGTTCGATTGAGGCTCCGATCTCCGACAGCTTTTCGCTTAAGTGCTCCGGATCCTACATTTTCCCGGAGAATCGCGGCTTCAATAAGCGTGAAGAGGAAACCTGGGGCATGTCGATGGGACTCGTGTGGCACCTTGGCGGCGGCGCCAGAAACACCGCCGCGACGCCTCGACCGCTCTTCGACGTTGCTGACAACGGTTCATTCCTTCAGAACTTTGCACGCTGACGAACGGAATTACTCCGATTGACTTAAAAGCTTAAAGAAACCGGACGATTGATGAACTCAATTGTCCGGTTTTTTTAATTAACCCCACAAGGGCGAAACACACGTTTCCTTTTGACATTTAGAATAGCCGCTGAACCTTAGCGCAAAAGTCGCTTTCGCCTGAAAGGAATTGGACGCCAATACCGAGAGCGAAAACAGGAGCGCCGAGTTTTTCAGAACCGTTGAATTTTACAAAATCCTTCATGGTTGTAAGGAGAAGATCAGCGTTTGTTTCCGTGACAGCCTGAGAAAGTCGTTTCAGTTCAGACACGCCATACGCGCAGTGATCCGGAAATTCAACGAAAGAGGCGATTTTTATTCCTTCCGCGTCAAGAGTCTTACGAAAGCCGGCGGGCGCGCCTAGTCCGCAGAATGCGACAATGCGTTTTGTTTTTGATTTGGCCAACCAGTCGCGGTAGTTTTCTTCTTGTAACGCAAAATGGTCGGACTTCAAGTTTGAAGTCTCACGGCAGTAGACGGCGGTCGGTCGTTGCGCAAGCTCGCCCCATATCGCACGAGGCGCGCAAGAAGCAATCGAATCATGAATCGCGAGACGTTCGTTTTTTGAAATCAGGTCCGCTCGATTTAGAAAGACGACGTCCGCCCTCGAAGCGGCGGATAGAGGTTCGCGCAAAAAACCTGACGGGACTACGCGTCGACCGCCAAATGGGTTGAGCGCGTCAAGAACGAGGATATTCAGATCGCGCGCAATCCTGCGATGCTGATAAGCGTCGTCGAGAATGACGACGTCAACGTCGGAATGGCGTTTGAGCAGCGCGTTCGCAACTTCAACGCGGTCGCGTCCAAGAAAGTATGGAACGTCAGGAAAACGGATTTCGAACTCTCGCGCTTCGTCGTTGAGAATTCTGTATTGTGAAAAGTCGTCTGACTCTTCTGCATTTATTTTGTCTCGACGGCGAATTGTCGTTTGTTTTTTAGCCTTATAACCGCGGCTAACGAGTCCCGGCCTTCGCCCAGAAGAGCGCAGATAATCGGTTAACCAGACGACCAGCGGACTTTTGCCAACTCCGCCCATCGTAAGATTCCCAACAGAAATCACCACACAGGGAACTCGCGTCGTCTTCCGTATGCCAAAATCGTAGAGGCTATGATGAATTTTGGCCGCAAGCGAGTACAGGACAGAAATTGGAAGACACGCAGTACGAAATGTTCCGGCAAGAAACGACCGGTCCGTCGAGTCGACAAAGCCTCGAAGTCTGGTTGCGACGTCTTTCTTCATACAGAGTCAACCCGTTATGATGCGTGATGCGGACCTCCCAAGGCGATTCCAAGACGGTCCTTCGCGGTTATGGGGGTAACGTCCATTTCGGTCTTGCGTTTACAGTATAAAAGTTTTTCCCTCTTTTACAATACGAGGTCGATTCGCTTATTGTCAAGATCGAGAGAATGGGATAAAATAGAAGACGCGGTTTGTATGCAAACTGCTACGCGTTTTCGATCCGTCTGGAACGGTTGACGCTGGATGGAGTTATTGTATTTTATAGCTCGCAAGGGGTTGTTTATAATGATGGAATCTCTGGTTTTATCGAATCTGGGGTCCTTAGTCGCCACGCCATGCTTTGGAGTTGCCGCGTGGATGAAAGCCGCGTCTCAGGTTGACGCAGTTGCGCTGGGCGTCGTTGTTGCGTTCATCGTTCTTGTTTTTATTATGCGCATGATCCTGCCCAAGAGCGGCGCTATTGCGTGGGTTACCGCTAAGGAAACGTTGCAACAGCCTCTGTTCCTGATCTTGATGCTTGCAGGTCTCTTCGGACTCTTCATTTTTCCGTTTCTCCCTTACCATACGATGGGCGAAGACATTAAGATCGTCGTTTCTCAAGGTTTGACGCTCGTGAAGCTTGCGTGCGTTTTTCTTGCGATTTGGACGGCGAGCACGTCTATTGCCGATGAAATTGAGGGTAAAACGGCTCTGACGATTCTTGCTAAACCGGTTGGACGTCAGTCTTTTGTTTTTGGCAAGTATCTTGGCGTCATGGTCGCAGTTACGGCGTTGTTCCTCATTCTGGGAATTTTTTTCCTCAACACTCTTGCGTATAAGCTAGTTTACGACGCCCGGGAGTCGGCAAAGGATATTCCCACTGCCGTTGAGTGCTTCGCATATGTTAAGGGAATTGTTCCTGGTCTCGTGCTGTCCTTCTTTGAAACGATTGTTCTGACGGCAATCTCCATCGCCATTTCGACGCGACTGCTACTCCTTCCGAACCTGACGATCTGTCTGACAATCTACATTCTCGGACATATTGTTCCGATGATTGTCGCTTCGAACGCTGTTACGGAGATGCCGATTATTGGATTTTTCGCGAACTTGATTTGCGCGTTCATTCCTATTCTCGACCACTTCAATATGGAGACGGCAATTGCGATGAACCGTTCCATTGGCTGGGGATATGTCGGAATCGCCGGCGTTTATTCGGCTCTCTTTGCGCTTGTCGCAATGTTGTTGTCGCTGGTTCTCTTTGAAGATCGCGACCTTGCCTGATTTTATTCCGAAGGCTTTCAGGTTGACGCTTTGTCGAGGCTGTGTTCACGAGTGGACGCAGCCTTTTCTCATTAAGGGCGATCGTTACGCTTTCTGACTTCAGCTATAAACATAGAGGTAAAATCGCTTAATATGGGTCTGTTTTATCTTCGGCGCATTTTAGGCAGGAAAGAAAGCAAGACTGAATCAAGATAATTTAGTTCTGAACGAGAGTTACGGAGAGCTAAGGAAGGGCGGAACACTTTCCTCTATTATCGTAAAAGGTCTTTTTGAAGACAGTTTCGATGGGGAAGAAAACGGGATGAAGAGAGTTTTCTCCTCACGGAGTCGGAATTCACCGTTATTGTTTTTAATGGACCTAAACCCTAAAGAAAAAGCCGAGCAAACCATTACGGTTTACCCGGCTTTTTCTATTGAGAAAGAAGATTAGAAGAGAGCGTTAGGAAGCTTTGCAAATAATCACGCGAAAGGATCTTCCTCGTCCTCTTCGGACGAATCTCCTTCGTCGCTTCCATCGCCGAAGGGATCGTCAGATTCGCTGGAGTCGTCTTGTTTTTCGGTTTCCTCCTCGTCGTCGAAGAGATCGTCAGAATCTTCGCTGGCCTTGGCGTCGTTGTTTTTGCCCAGGGACCAGTCAATAGTCTCCGATTCCATCTCCTGTTGAGACTTCGTTTCGACGCCGCCAAGCAGAGGCATGAACGCTGCGGCGTGGGTCTTGATAGGCTCAAGATCCAAGACGACAGCGACGTCAGAACCCGAAACGCGAGGCTTAAGCCCGTCGAATATCGCGTTCACGAGTGGAGAAAGATCAACCTTATCGGAATTGGAGTCCGTGTTAGCAAGCGCGTCCTGAATATATTTGAGAACCATTGGCTTGAACGCGACTAGAAGGAGATTAACGGACTTTTCACAATTTTTAGCCTCGTTTTCGTTGGCAAACCCCATGAAAGTGATTATGCGCGGAGAACCAACAAGCGAGATGGAGACGGTAATGCAGGACGCGTCGGCGTCAGGATCGTGTTCGTCGAGGGTTTCTTTGAAGGAATCGAGAACTTCGTTGGGTTCAAAACCGTCCTTCGAGGAGGATTTTTTCCCAAGTCCAAGACCAGCGAACGGGGAAGACGCGAATTGGTCGCTTCCGGCTTCGCTGAGTAAGGAACTCATGCCTTCCCTATTCCGAAAAACAATCGCAATAGCAGCGCCGTCGGAAAACTTCAAGCCACGCATGAACTTCGCGGCGTCGCTTTCGGAAGCGGGTTTGGCAAAACGATTACGAATTCGCGGCAGGACGTTGCGGCGCGATTCCGACTTGTTCTTTTCTTTTGCCTCGCTAATCTGGTTTTCGAGTTTACGGAGTTCCTGAGACATGTTGTTGG